>JAEWZA010000047.1 GCA_023395575.1 Bacillota bacterium | reverse complement strand
GGGTTTACCTGTAAAGGAAAGACCTATTGGCAGTCCATTAGAGTCATAGCCACTTGGAACAGATATTGAGGGGAGTCCTGCAATGTTTACAGCAACGGTATAAATATCAGCCAAATACATTGTTAGTGGATCATCTGTATTTTGACCAAGTTTGAAAGCAGTTTCTGGAGCAGTAGGATGCAGAATAATATCGTATTTGGAAAAAGCATCCTCAAAGCCTTTACTTATTAAGGTCCTAAGCTTTAGGGCTTTTTTATAGTATGCGTCATAATATCCGGAAGCAAGAGCATAAGTTCCTAATAATATACGTCTCTTGACTTCTTTTCCAAAACCCTCTGCTCTTGAACGACCTATTAAGTCTTGATAGTTTTTACATTTATCAGCTCTATAACCATATTTTACTCCGTCATATCTTGATAAATTTGAACTTGCCTCAGCAGAAGACATTAAGTAATATGCTTGAATAGCGTACTTTAGTGAGGGCATTGAAAATTCTTCAATTTTTGCACCTAGCTTTTCCAATGAGGCTATTGAATTATATAAAGAAGCCCTTACTTCACTATTTAAACCTTCTGTCAAATATTCCTTGGGTAAACCGATTTTTAAATTCTTAATATCAATATCCTCTGAGACTGATGAGCTATATAAAGAAGGGTTTTTATAGCTTAAAGATGTTCCATCTTTTACATCATGTCCTGTGATACCGTCTAAAAGTATTGCACAATCCTCCACAGTTTTGGCAATAGGACCAATTTGATCAAAGGAGGAAGCGAAGGCAATTAAGCCGTATCTTGAAACCAATCCATAGGTTGGCTTCATACCAACTACACCGCAAAATGATGCTGGCTGTCTTACTGAGCCTCCTGTATCAGAGCCCAAAGAACCAAGAGCTAAAGATGCTGCTACTGAAGCAGCAGAACCACCTGAAGATCCACCTGGAACTCTATCTAAATCAAAAGGGTTTTTGGTAGTTTTAAAAGCAGAATTCTCAGTAGACCCACCCATAGCAAATTCATCTAAATTGGTTTTACCCAAAATAACGGCATTATGGGCAATGAGTTTATCTACAGCAGTGGCCGTATACGGAGCAGTAAAGTCTTCTAACATTTTTGAGGCACAGGTTGTTTTTGTACCTTCAATACAAATATTATCCTTTATGCTAAGTGGAATTCCACAAAGAGTAGAGCTATTACCACTATTGATTGATTTTTGTGCCTCTTGTGCCTGCTCAATAGCCTTATCCTCGCATATGGAAAGGTAAGAACCAATTTGGTTATCTAGGGTTTTGATTCTATCTAGGTACATCTGAGTAAGCTCTACTGCGCTAAGTTCATTTGTATCAAGAAGCTTTCTACTATCGCTTATAGTTAGTTTCGTAATATCCATTGCTATATCCATGTCATGCATTTCAAACAATACAGCGTGATTGAAATAACATGGACTGGCACCTCCTCCGTATAAATTTAAACTTTCAATTCAAATAATCAAATAATTTAATCAATCATCTTTGGTATAGCAAAGCAATTGTCAATGCTATGTTTAGAGTTAGATAGAAGTTTATTGCAATCCAAAGGTGTTCCTGGAACATCTTCTCTCATATTATTTGTCATATGAGATATATGCTCGGTAGCATCTATATTATCAGTATCAATATCTTTAATAGTATCCATTAAACCAATGATATTTTCCATATCCTTTGCAAGTGATTGCATCTCATCGTTATCAAGTGAGAGTTTGGCAAGCGCCGATATATATTTAATGTTTTCATTATTAGAGTTTGTCATATGAACCTCCTTAGCCCAACTTGGGTTTCGAAATTATAGTAAAACTATTTTGTGGAGAAACTCTCCATATTATTAGAATACTTATTATTCTTATGAAACATCATTTTGAATCTAGGCTTTACAAAATAAAAAAGCTGTACCAATAAAACATATAAAATGTTTATTGACACAGCGCCTTTGCTGCAAATCTTTAATTTATAATCATTATATTATACATCATATAAATTTGCAAGAGTTTTTTTGTGTGAATTCATAAAAAAAATCTAGATAATAGATGCATAGTTGAATATACAAGGCTTGATTGCTGTTTGTGTAAAAAGACTCCTATTATATAGAATGATAAAAATGCAGGATTTTAAAATTTAAATTGCAAAAACCTCTTGACGAATTAAAAGATTCTTAGTAGAATAATAAATGAGCATAGTTGCTGTTTGTGAAAGCAGCTTAATATGGTTAGAAACCAACTTACTTATGGTTGGTGCATAAAAATAATATCAAAGAACAATGGCGTTCTCAAGATCCAAATATTATGTTTGGTCTGGAGTGCGCTTTTTTGTATTTAAAAATTATCCTATGCCTGCTGTACAAGAATTTATTATATCACCTTAGAGAATAGACATAAAGTAGGTAGTGGATAAAATTTTCAAAGTTTTATTTATTTTATATGATTATATTCGAATGTAAAGGAAGTGAACGATATGTTATTGAAAGAGGGGCAAGTAAGGATACCTTCAGGTTGTGCAATATCAGGAATATTCAGCAAGAGCGGAGGAAACATCACAGGTGAAAGCATTGTAAAATCAATAGCTGTAATGCATGATCGCTCAAATGGTTTGGGTGGAGGCTTTGCTGGATATGGTATTTATCCTGAATATAAGGATGCATATGCATTCCATGTTTTCTTCGAGAGTAATGAAGCTAGGGAGGATGCTGAAAGGTTTATAAATAAGCACTTTGATGTTGTCAATTTAAGCAGAATTCCTACAAGAAAGCATCCTAGGATAACAGATGCACCACTAATATGGAGATATTTTGTTTCTCCGTTGCATGGAAAACTGGAGGAAAGCCAGCTAGACGAAAAGGAATACGTAGCTAGATGTGTATTGAAAATTAATACAAGAATTAAAGGAGCATATGTCTTCTCTAGCGGCAAAAATATGGGAGTATTCAAGGCTGTTGGCTTTCCGGAGGATGTTGGAGAGTTTTATAAACTTGAAGGCTATTCGGGCTATTGCTGGACAGCTCATGGTAGATATCCAACCAACACGCCGGGATGGTGGGGTGGAGCACATCCATTTTCACTCCTTGACTATACAATAGTACACAATGGTGAAATTTCTTCCTATGATGCAAATAGACGGTTCATGGAAATGTTCGGATATAAGTGCTCATTGCTTACAGATACTGAGGTTATAACTTATATATTTGATTACCTTAATAGAAGGCAAGGAATATCATTACAGGATTGTGCATCAATTATAGCAGCTCCTTTCTGGAGTGAAATTGACAAAATGCCTGAGGATATGAAGAAAAAATTTACAGCAATTCGAGACGTTTATGCAAGTCTTTTAATTACTGGGCCTTTCTCGATTATCTTAGGATATGAGGGTGGAATGATGGCACTGAATGATAGACTAAAGCTTCGTTCAATGGTTGCAGCAGAGAAAGATGATTTGCTCTTAGTAGCTAGTGAAGAAAGTGCAATTAGGGTTATTTATCCTGAGGTGGACAGAATATGGAGCCCTAAAGGTGGAGAACCAGTAATTGCAACACTTGTAGGGGGTGAAGGCTAATGGGAATAAATTTATTTGCACCTCAATATGAGGTTAACAGAGATCAAAATAAATGTATTAAATGTAAAGTATGTATGCGACAGTGTGCAAATGAAGTACACAGCTATGATGATGAGTTAAATGTAATGGTAGCTGATGAAGTCAAATGTGTTGATTGTCAAAGATGTGTGACACTATGTCCAACACGCGCACTGCGTATAACTAAGTATAAAAATGAATTTAAAGAAAATGCAAACTGGACTGATAAGACTATTACAGAAATTTACAAGCAAGCAGAAACAGGTGGTGTACTTCTATCTTCCATGGGTAATCCTGTGCCATATCCTATTTATTGGGATAAACTGCTTATAAATGCTAGCCAAGTAACTAATCCATCCATTGATCCGCTAAGAGAACCAATGGAAACCAGAGTACAATTAGGAGCTAAGCCTGAAAAGCTGGAGTTCGATAAGGATGGGAAGCTAAAGACAAAATTGTCTCCTAGACTAAAGATTAATGTGCCAATAATGTTTTCAGCAATGTCCTATGGTTCTATAAGCAGAAATGCACATGAGAGCTTAGCTCGAGCAGCTGAAGAACTAGGAACATATTATAACACTGGTGAAGGCGGACTTAATGAAGAATTCTATAAATTTGGTGATAACACAATAGTACAGGTTGCATCAGGTAGATTTGGAGTTCATTCAGGATATCTTAATACCGGAGCAGCAATTGAAATAAAAATGGGGCAAGGAGCAAAACCGGGTATTGGTGGGCATTTACCGGGAGAAAAGGTTGGAGAAGATGTTTCAAAAACTAGAATGATTCCTATAGGTAGTGATGCTATTTCACCTGCACCTCACCACGATATCTATTCAATAGAAGATTTAAGACAGCTTGTTTTTTCACTGAAAGAGGCGACTGCATATACTAAGCCAATAATAGTCAAGATAGCTGCTGTTCATAATGTTGCGGCAATAGCTTCAGGTATTGCACGTTCGGGAGCAGACATAATTGCTATTGATGGTTATAGAGGTGGTACAGGTGCTGCACCTACAAGAATTAGAGACAATGTTGGTATTCCAATTGAATTGGCACTAGCATCTGTAGATCAAAGGCTTAGAGATGAAGGAATAAGAAACAATATTTCACTGGTGGTGGCTGGAAGTATCCGAAACAGTGGAGATATAGTAAAAGCTATAGCACTGGGAGCAGATGCTGTATATATTGGAACCTCAGCATTAATTGCACTAGGCTGTCATGTTTGCAGATCCTGTCATGGAGGTAAATGCAATTGGGGTATAGCTACTCAAAGACCTGATTTGGTTAAAAGATTAAACCCAGACATAGGCTATAAGCGTTTGGTAAACCTAATTCATGCTTGGGATCATGAAATAAAGGAAATGCTTGGAGGCATGGGAATAAATGCTATTGAGAGCTTGAAGGGCAACCGTTTGATGCTAAGAGGTATTGGATTAAGCCAAAAAGAACTTGAAATACTGGGCGTTATGCATGCTGGCGAATAACTCGAATATAGAATTTGTGCGAACATGGTGCTTATTCGAGTCCAAAAAACCACAAGTGGTTTTTTGAAAGTAAGTGGAGCATTTTCACTCAGGGAAAAGCCATAAATGTCTTTTCCATAGGATAGAGATGTGCGAATATGGTGCTTATTCGAGTCCAAAAAACCACAAGTGGTTTTTGAAAGTAAGCGGTGCAATTTTGGAATAGTTCATTATTTTTTGCCCAAGTGGGGCGTGGGAGGTTAGCTTGAAAAAGGTATGCTTAAGCTATCAAAAAGGAGGCGTACCTCCACGATAGTTTCACTTTAATTATTGCCCAAATAGGGCGTGGGAGGTTAGTATGAAGAAGATATATGTTAATGAGGATAGATGTTTAGGCTGCCATCTTTGTGAGTATTATTGTGCTTTTGCTCATAGTGGTGCAAAGGATATGGTAAAAGCATTCTCTGGGGAGGCAAAGCCGCAGCCAAGGTTAACTATAGAAGAGGGAGACAGTATTAATTTTGCAGTTTCCTGCAGACATTGTGAAGTGCCTCTTTGTGTGAAATCCTGTATTACAGGTGCAATGCAAAAGGATGAAAATGGAAGGGTTTTTGTAGACGAATCAAGGTGTGTAGGCTGCTATACTTGTATTCTTGTCTGTCCTTATGGTGCTGTACTACCAGGTAAGGAAAAGGCAATAAAAAAATGCGATCTTTGTATAGAAAACGGGAAGCCTGCATGTGCAGAGAATTGTCCGAATTTAGCTATTGTATATGAGGAAAGGGAGTGATTACATTGAATTATGTTATAATTGGAAATTCAGCTGCCGCCATAGGCTGTGTTAGCGGCATTCGAACTATTGATAAGGAATCCCAGATTACTTTAATTTCAGATGAACCGCACTTTACGTACTCACGACCACTTATATCCTATTGGCTAAAAGGTAAAGTGGATGATGAAAAAATGTATTATCGAAATAGCGACTTCTATGAGATAAATAATTGTAATGCCTTACTTGGTAAAAAGGTAGTAAAAATAGATTCAGATGCAAAGCTTGTAGTTTTGGATGATGGCAGCAATGTTAAATACGATAAGCTATTGGTTGCGGCTGGCTCATCACCATTTGTTCCACCTGTTGAAGGGTTAAATGAAGCAAGCAATACATTTACCTTTATGAATTGGGACAGCGTAAAAGGTGTCAAATCAGCTGTAAAAAATGATTCAAAAGTAGTAATAATGGGTGCTGGTTTGATAGGACTTAAAGCAGCAGAAGGGCTTCATGAGATATGTGAGGATATTACTGTTGTTGATATGGCAGATAGAATACTTCCAAGCATTCTTGATAAAAAAGGTGCGGACTTTGTGCAAAGACATATTGAAAAGCATCACATAAAATTCATATTAAATGATGCGGCTCAATCAGTTACCAATAATTCTGTTTCTTTAAAGTCTGGTCAAAAATTAGATTATGATGTGCTAATTATTGCAGTTGGTGTAAGACCTAATACTGAGCTTGTAAAAAATGCAGGTGGAAATGTTAACAGGGGAATTGTAACTGATAAAAAGCAGGAAACCTCATTAAAGGATATTTATGCTGCAGGAGACTGTACTGAAAGCTTTGACATATGCACAGAACAAAATAAGATACTTGCACTTTTGCCAAATGCATATATGCAGGGTGAAATTGCTGGAATAAATATGGCTGGCGGAGATAAGGAATTTGATACAGCAATGCCAATGAATGCAATAGGCTTTTTTGGTCTTCATATGATAACAGCTGGCAGCATGGAAGGTGAATGTGCTGAAGCAATTGATGAGAATAATTATAAGAAAATGTTCTTTTCAGATAACTTACTTAAAGGATATATCTTGATTGGTGAAATAAGCAGAGCGGGAATATACACTTCTCTTATAAGAGAAAAGACACATTTGGAAGAGATAGACATTAATTTGTTAAAAAATAGTCCACAGCTCTTAGTATTTAATAAGAATACACGAAAGGCAAAGCTGGGATAACTAAGTTATAGATTTTTCAAATGTGTGTTTAAATCACGCAGATAGGAGGTATAAAATGAGAATAACTGTTGGAAACACATACTATACTGAAATAAATGAGCAGATAAGAAATACTGCTGATACTGATATAATTTTAGATGAAGTTTATGGCCAAAGATATATAGGGTGTGGTGTTAGTGGTAAAAAAATAACTGTTAATGGAACTCCTGGAAATGCTTTAGGAGCATATATGAATGGTGCAAATATAATAGTGAATGGAAATGCTCAAGATGCTACTGGAGATACTATGAACGACGGCTCAATTATTATTCACGGTAATTGCGGTGATACTACTGGATACGGTATGCGTGGCGGAAAAATACTTATTAAAGGTAATGCTGGTTACAGAGTTGGAATACACATAAAAGAATATAGAGATCAAAAGCCAGTAGTTGTCGTTGGAGGAAAAACTGGTGATTTCCTTGGAGAATATCTAGCAGGTGGTATAGTAATTGTACTTGGTATTGGAGCTGATGGAGTTCCTGTTGGAAATTTCTGTGGAACAGGTATGCACGGAGGGATTATTTACTTAAGATGTGATGATGTTCCTGCTGGATTACCACCTCAGGTTAGTGTTGAAACTGCTACAGAAGCTGATAAAAAGACCATTGAAGGTCATATTGCAGAATTTTGTGATAATTTTGGATACAATAAGGATGAATTAATAAAAAGTAATTTTATTAAACTGACTGCTAATACCAAAAATCCATATAAGCAGTTGTATACACATAACTAAAACTAGTATATTATTGTAATATAAACATATTTTTTAATGTGTTAAATTCCCAGGTTAATTAACTAATTAACTAATTAACTACTTAACTATAACTAATTAAGTTATAAGCTAAATATCAATAAAACTGGGAAATGTGAGTATAATTATTATAATAAGGCAAGAAAAAGTTTTTCACTTCTATAAGTGGGTAGGTATTGCTTTGGTTTTTTAAGCGGTGAGAATATCCTCTAGCCTCATTGGAATACCGCTGATACAATGAAATTTTCCTACAATCAAAAAAATTCATTTTGAATCTAGGTATGCTAACAGATTCTATTCTTAAACACATTAAGTACAGGAAGGGTGAGAAGGATGGCTTCAAAAAATGATATTTTGAAATTTATTGAACAAAATGATGTGAAATTTGTAAGGTTACAATTTACAGATATTTTGGGCAGATTAAAAAATATTGCAATAACTGAACAGCAGGTTGAGCGAGCACTTGAAGAAGGAATCATCTTTGATGCATCTGCAATAGCTGGATTTTCTGAAGTAGAATCATCAGATATGCTTTTGCTCCCGGATATTAACACATTTACTATTATCCCATGGAGACCTCAGCATGGAAAAGTTGCAAGATTTATTTGCGATATAAAAAATTATGATGGAACACAATTCATAGGTGATCCTAGATATATTTTAAAAAAGTCCGAGGAAAAAGCCAGAAAACTTGGATATACCTTTAATGTAGGACCTGAGTGTGAATTTTTCTTGTTTCATACTGATTCAGAGGGAAGACCTACTGTCAAAACTCACGATTATGCAAGCTATTGTGATCTTGCACCCATGGATTTAGGTGAAAACTGCAGAAGAGAAATATGCATGGTGCTTGAAGAAATGGGCTTTGAAATTGAAGCATTACACCATGAGAATGCAGCTGGTCAGCATGAAATAGATTTTAAATATAGTGATGTTCTGACTGCGGCAGATAGAATAATGACCTTTAGAATGGTAGTAAAAACTATTGCTCAGAGAAATGGATTACACGCAACATTTATGCCAAAACCAATTTTTAATGACTTTGGATCAGGAATGCATATAAATATGTCGCTTTCAAAAGAAGGAAAGAATGTATTTAATGCTGGTAATGGTAGTATGGATATTTCTGATGTGGCAAAAATGTTTGGCGCAGGAATTCTAAAGCATGTAACTGGTATTACTGCTGTAGCTAATCCGCTAGTAAACTCCTATAAGAGATTTATCCCTGGGTTTGAAGCCCCTGTCCACATTGCTTGGTCACACATGAATAGAAGTCCATTGTTGAGAGTGCCTGCACCTAAAGGAGATGCAACAAGACTTGAGTTGAGGAGTCCGGATTCTTCATGTAACCCATATCTTACATTAGCACTTGTATTAGAGGCTGGTTTGGATGGTTTACAAAAGCAAATGGAAATTCCTTTGCCTGTTGATATAAATACTTATAGTCTTACACCTGAAAAAGAAAAAGAGCTTGGTATTCGAAGATTACCTTCCAATCTTTTATTGGCAATAGAAGAAATGAAAAAAGACCCATATATTAAAGAAGTGTTAGGAGAACATATTTATAGCAAGTATATTGCAGCAAAGGAAGCAGAGTGGGCTTCGTATAATAATTATGTTCACCAATGGGAAATAGACAATTATCTTACTGCATTTTAATTTAAAATTGTATTGTATCAAAAAGAGTATAAATATATGTTTTAGTTGAAATTGTTCAAATTGGATTATAAAACGAGGCAAGCAAATGCACTGCACCTTAATAAGTGGCAGGTAACGCTATGGTTTTGAGACAGTGAGGATATCTCTAGCCTCATTGAAATACCGCTAATGTAATGAGATTTTTCTACAATCGAAAAATTAATTTAGAATCAAAGCGTTATAAACTCTACCTGAACCCAAGAACTCTGTTTATAGCTGATTTGCTGAACATGTTTGTGCTCAAATGGAGGTGATTGCCAGTGGATGCAAGGGGGGTTTTTATAGTATGCAGTAAGCCAGAGATGATAAAAGAGCTAAGGACATTAATGTTGCAGCAGGGATACTCCTCAGTTGAGTATGCATTATCTGCAAATGAGGCAAGACGTAAGCTGGATTTTTTTGAACCTGGGCTTATACTGGTAAATGCACCATTGCAGGACGAATTGGGTATTGAACTGATTTTAGATATTGCTGATAAAACTGATGCAGGTATAATAGTTCTTTCCAGACATGAGCATTTGGCAGAAATGCAATATAGTCTTGAAAAGGTTGGCGCATTAGTGCTTCCAAAGCCTATTAGCAGGACTATATTAATTCAGACAGCTAGATTTGCATCTCAATCAAGGAAATCTATAAAAGGCTTAAAACTTCAAAATGATGATTTGGAAAAACGTATGCAAGACAGAAAAATTATAGAGAAGGCAAAATGGATTCTTGTTGATAAAATGAATATGACTGAGCCGCAGGCTCATAGATATATTCAAAAGAGAGCAATGGACTTAAGGGTACCTCAGATAAAAGTAGCAGAGGATATATTTAATAATTTTTAGTTTGCTTACCCAACTTTCATTGATAAGTTTGGAACACTACAATTCATTTGGAATAATAAACTGATTTAAATTCACTAATCAGCTTTGAATAAATTGTTGGTTCTAGTAATAATTAAATAACGACAAAACAGTTGTATAATTAACAACTTGTTTTTATATTCACAATGGCGTGTTTAAGAGAGGAAAATTATCTTTTAAACACGCTTGTTTTATTTTTACTATGTATTTGGGATACAACAGAGACGTTAGGTTTAGCCTTAATAGAATATATAAGTAGCTGTTTAAGAATGTTCCATATTATATTAGCCTAAACTACTATTCTAGACACGTAAGCTTTAGGTGAAGTTTATTCTGGAAAACTATTTTATATTTCTGCGTTAAGTAAAAATAACCTACCTGTTAAAACTAGTACAAAATTGATTTGAAAATAAGCTATAAATTGAATTATGTGTAGCTAAATACAGAGTTTGTCTGAAATAAAAGCGGACACAAGTTCATAAAGATTTAACCTATCAGGGCTTGCCTGATAATTATATTAAAAAAATAAATGGTAACTTAAAATTAGAATGGGGGTTTTATTATGGCAACAATTAACACAGGTGATACAGCGTTTATAATTATTTCAGCAGCGCTTGTATTTTTAATGACGCCAGGTCTTGCATTATTCTATGGAGGAATGGTAAAACGAAAGAATGTACTTAGTACTATTATGTCATCATTTTTTGTATGTGGGCTGGCTTCAGTTCTTTGGGTAGCAGTAGGCTATTCGCTTGCATTTGGTAAAGATACTGGAGGTTTTATTGGAAATTTGGATTGGGCTTTTTTTAGTGGTGTTACTGGCGAGCCAAATGAAAGTTATGCAGCAACAATACCACATACTTTGTTTGCAGCCTTTCAGATGATGTTCGCAATAATAACACCTGCATTAATCACAGGTGCTTTAGTTGAAAGAATGAAGTTTTCTACATTATTTGTTTTTATTGGTTTGTGGTCATTAATTGTATATTACCCAATGGCTCATATGGTTTGGGCAGAGGGCGGATTTTTGAGAAATCTTGGAGCTATAGACTTTGCTGGAGGTAATGTTGTTCATATAAGTTCCGGTGTATCAGCTGTTGTAGCAGCAATTATACTAGGAAAGAGAAAGGGGTATGGGATTACTTCAAGTCAGCCTCACAATATTCCATTAGTATTTATTGGTGCAGCTTTATTATGGTTTGGATGGTTTGGATTTAATGCAGGTAGTGCATTAGGAAGCGGGGAGTTAGCAGTTCATGCTCTTTTAACAACTAATACATCTGCAGCAGCAGCTTTACTCTCATGGATGTTGGTTGAAAAAATAACAAGAGGTAAACCGACTATGCTAGGTGCAGCAACAGGAGCAGTGGTTGGATTGGTTGCAATTACTCCAGGTGCAGGCTTTGTACCAATATGGGCAGCTTTAATTATAGGTGCTGCAGTAAGTCCGATTTGTTATTTCGCAATGAGTGTTATTAAACCAAAGTTTGGCTACGATGACTCCTTAGATGCTTTTGGATGCCATGGTATTGGTGGTATTTGGGGAGGAATTGCAACAGGTATATTTGCAAAAAACTCTATTAACCCTGTAGCACAGTGGGATGGATTATTATACGGAGAGACAAAGCTGTTTGTGGCTCAGTTAATAAGTATCGTAGTAACTATAGCTTTTGCTGCAATAGGAACTGCAATTATCATGTTTGTAATCAAACTTGTAACTAAGGAAATTAGAGTATCAACACGTGAAGAATCAGAAGGGCTTGATATCTCACAGCATGGAGAATCTGCATATCCTTCCTTTACTGGTATGGACTAAGAATATTTTTATAAAAGCTAAATGTTTATTTAGCTAAAAGAAATTAATTACAGACTATTTCAGAAATTAGCTAAGAAATTCGTTTATTTAATTACAACTGCTACAATAGCAGATAGAGGAGGTTCGTCAATATGAAGAAAATTGAGGCAATTGTTAGACCTTGCAAGCTTGAGGAACTGAAAGAAGCATTGCTTGCAATTGATTTAGATGGTATAACTATAAGTCAGGTTATGGGTGCCGGAAAACAGTTAGGTTGGAAGGAATTTTACAGGGGAAATGAAATTACACTAAATGTACTTCCAAAAGTAAAATTAGAATTAGTATCAACAGATGATAAGGTTGAAATAATAATTGATACAATTATGAAATATTCTCAGACAGGAGAGCTGGGGGACGGAAAAATATTTATATATGACTTACAGGATTGTATACGTATACGTACCGGTGAAAGAGGGGATAAGGCAATTTAAGCAATTTGTTTGTTTAACTTGATGTGTCTAAAAACGTAAATGTTCATAAATAAATTGATTGTTCTAAAAATAAGAAAATCATTTTTGGTATTTAGTGAACCTTATGATAGAAATTATAGAATAGCCATAGTTGTAAAATAGAAGGATTAAAGAGTTTTCATACACATAATAAATTTACATTAGTTGAAACCTTCATCTTAGGCTGAAGGTTTCAACTAATATGGTTTTAATTATGAATTTTTTATTGCAAGAACTAATTCTCTAAGAATCTTGCAAGCTACAGCAGTTGAAGAACCACTTTGATCGTAATGAGGTGAAAGCTCTACAATATCTGCTCCGATGATGTTTAACTTTGAAACAGCCTTTAAAGCATTAACAAGCTCAAGGAAGCTTACACCGCCTGCTTCTGGAGTTCCTGTACCTGGAAATATTGATGGATCCAGAACATCTAGGTCAATTGTAAGATAAACTGGTAAGGTACCGATAGTATTGATTGCATTATTTAAAGAATCAAAATTGTGCAGACACATGTTGGTATGGCCTTCCTTTGACCAATAGAATTCTTCTCTGGTACCGCTTCGAATGCCATATTGCCATATCCGATTATCACCAAGTATATCCCAAGCACGTCTTATAACTGAAGAATGAGAGAGTGCTTCGCCTAGGTAATCTTCACGAAGATCTGTGTGAGCATCAAAATGCAGGATATGAAGGTTTGGGTATTTTTTAACTGCTTGCTTGATAACTGGCAAGGAAACAAGATGCTCTCCGCCGATCATTAATGGTATTTTACAGCTATCAAAGATATGCCGAGAGGTTTCTGATATCATTTCTAAGGCACGTGTTGGTGAACCAAAAGGCAAATCCAAATCACCATAATCATTTATTGAATAATCTGTTATATCATCATCAAAATAAGGGCTGTAGGTTTCTATGCCGATGGAATCCATTCTCATAATGGAAGGTGCAAATCTTGTTCCCGGTCTGAAGGTAGTTGTTCCATCATACGGAGCACCAAAGATTACAATATCGGATGAGTTAAAGTCACTGTCGCAGCCTAAAAACTTGGTTGACAAAATATTTTTGTTCATCTACGAATCTCCTCTAAAGAGATATCAGTCTTAATATCTGTATCTCAATATTTTTGAATTTTTTTGAATTTTAAGATGTAATAAAATTTTCTACAATCGAGAAATTTTATATTGAATCTGAGCGTTATAATTTTATCATATATAACTAAAATTTCAATGATGAGAGGATATTTTTTTGGACAATAGTGAAGATTTATTTAAGTAAATAAAAATAGGCAAAATCTTTAGAAAATCTGCATTATAGCATATAAATACAGGCTGATTTATGATATAATATTGATGTGTTTATGAATAGTTTATCTGTAGCAAATCTTAATTAATTTCTAAAAGCCAAAGAATGTTTTTATATGTACATAAACAGTATTTAATTTACTTTTTTGTATTTTTATTGTGTATAGTTTGCTTGTGTACTTGAAAACAGTACAGAATATTTCAATTTGATTTTAGTTCAATTATTTGGCATGAGAGATGTGTTAGCTCGAAAAAATTTCGTGCAACCATGTAATTTTTCGAGCCTCAAAAAATAGGTTTGTACAAGCAAAGTGTGTTTTCCAACTTCTAAAAAATAGATTTGTGCAAGTATGGTGTTTTTCGAGTTCCAAAACTGCAAGTGGTTGTAAAGTTAGTGGTGCAATTTTGCAGTTAGTTTATTATATTTATTGCTCTTAGTGGGCGTAGGAGGTTAGTATGAAATTTACAAAAATGCAAGGATTAGGTAATGATTATATATATGTTGATTGTACAAAGAATATATTAGATAATCCTTCTGAAGTAGCAAGGAAAGTAAGCGACAGACATTTTGGAATTGGTTCAGATGGGCTGGTCCTTATTTTATCCTCTGATAAGGCAGATTTTCGAATGAGAATGTTTAACTCGGACGGTTCTGAGGCTGAAATGTGCGGAAACGCAATTCGTTGTGTAGGTAAATATGTTTTTGATAATAAGCTTACAGATAAGACAAATATTACAATAGAGACACTTGCAGGTATTAAGGTGTTGGAATTGAGAACTGAAGAAGGCAAAGTCGTTTTAGTTAGAGTTGATATGGGTGAACCTATTCTAACTCCAAAAGAAATACCAGTAGAAGGAAACAAAGATAGATTTATTGCTGAACCAATTGAAATTGATGGTCATATATATAAGGTTACAGCTGTTTCAATGGGTAACCCACATGCAATTTCATATGTAGAAGATGTTGAGAACTTCCCCCTATTCCAAGTTGGACCTAAAATGGAAACTCATAAGCTATTTCCAAGGAAAGTAAACGCAGAGTTTGTGCAAGTAATAGATAAATCAACACTTAAAATGAGAGTTTGGGAAAGAGGTGCAGGAGAAACTCTTGCTTGTGGAACAGGAGCTTGCGCTACACTAGTTTCATCTGTGCTAAATGGAGTATCAGAGAGAGTTGCAAAAATAAAGTTGCTTGGCGGAGACTTATTTATAGAATGGTCAGAAAAGGATAATCATGTTTATATGACTGGACCAGCAGAGAAAGTATTTGATGGTGAAATAGAGCTTTAAAAGAAGGCTGTTATTTTAGATATATTATATTTTAAGAATAAAGAGAGGAATAATGAAAATGACATATGTAAATGAAAATCATTTAAAATTGCCCGGTAATTACTTATTTGCCGAGATTGGAAAAAGGGTTGCGGCTTTTAAAGAACAGAATCCTTCTGCAGATATTATAAGACTTGGAATCGGAGATGTTACGCGGCCTCTTCCAATGGCTTGTATCGATGCAATGCATAAAGCAGTAGATGATATGTCCAGGGTAGAAACCTTCAAAGGATATCCTGAATATGAGGGGTATGACTTTTTGATAAATAAAATCATAGAATGTGATTATA
>JAEWZA010000428.1 GCA_023395575.1 Bacillota bacterium | reverse complement strand
TGCAATTACAGGCTATGGTGTTGTAAAATATGAAGGGAACAAATTTTCGGTTTTGGAATATGGAGCAGTTACCACAGAGGCATCAATGAAGCTCTCACAAAGGCTTTTAATACTATATAATGATTTAGAAAAATTGATACATAAATTTAAACCAGAGGCTATTGCCATAGAAGAATTGTTTTTTAATAAAAACATAAAAACTGCTCTTAACGTTGGGCATGGTAGAGGAGTAGCAGTACTTGCAGCTGCAAAATCAGGTGTTGATATATATGAATATACACCTTTGCAGGTAAAGCAGTCTGTTGTAGGGTACGGAAGAGCTGAGAAGGCTCAGATACAGCAAATGGTAAAAGCTATATTGAACCTGAGCGCTGTCCCCAAACCGGATGATGTTGCAGATGCTTTAGCAATTGCTATATGTCATGGGAATTCGCATAGGATGGGAGCTATTTTGGGATGTAACAAATTTTAGGACTTTTATTACTAAAAAAAATTAGCGAAAATATACATAACCGAAAATATACATAACAATGTTAGTTAAATTTTAGTGATTTTAAGCAGATTTTATTATTTGGAATTTATTTAAACGAATATATATCGGAGAGTGAAAAATGTTTGCATATATAAAGGGAACTTTGGAAGACAAGGCTAGTGGAAGTATAATAGTTGAGGCAGGTGGAATAGGCTATAGGGTTTTTACTGCATTATCAACTATAAACAGTGTAGGTCAAATTGGAGCACAGGTCAAAATATACACTCATTACTATGTAAGGGAAGACTTAGCAGTTCTATATGGCTTTCACACCGTGGAAGAGTTGGGTATGTTTGAAATGCTGATATCTGTATCGGGAGTTGGACCAAAGGCTGCTATTTCGCTAATATCAACACTCTCACCATCCAAGTTTGCTCTTGCGGTGGTTTCACAGGATATCAAATCCTTAACAAAAGCTCAGGGTGTGGGAGCGAAGGTGGCTCAAAGAATCATCCTAGAGCTGAAGGACAAAATATCAAAAGAGCAGCTTACAGATAATGCTCTTGGCTGTACGGCAATAAATGGACAAAATGAAGGTGACTGTGCATTAACTGAAGCAGTCAGCGCACTTATGGTTTTAGGATACAATTCCTTTGAAGCCTCAAAGTCAGTAAATAATGTATATGCAGAGGGAATGGGTGTAGAGGAAATTATAATGAAGGCACTTAAGTCACTTTCAAAGAAATAGACAGGTCATAGCACTGCAATAAATTTGGCATAAACATGGAGGATAAAATGGAAGATGAAAGACTAGTAAATAGAGAAACTCATTCTGATGATATGGATGAAATGAGTTTAAGACCGAAAAAGCTTGACGAATATATAGGACAATCCAAGGTAAAAAGCAATCTAAATGTATTTATTGAGGCTGCAAAAAGAAGAAATGAAGCTTTGGATCACGTTTTGCTTTACGGACCTCCTGGCTTGGGCAAGACTACACTTGCCAGTATAATTTCATCTGAAATGGGTGTAAATCTTAGAATCACATCGGGACCAGCAATTGAAAAGGCGGGAGATTTAGCTGCAATACTAACGAATTTAAGTACCCACGACGTACTTTTTATTGATGAAATTCATCGTCTTAACAGGAGTGTAGAAGAAATATTGTATCCAGCTATGGAAGACTATGCCTTAGATATAATTATAGGCAAGGGGCCAAGTGCTCGTTCTATTAGGCTTGACCTTCCTAAATTTACTTTAATTGGTGCTACAACAAGAGCTGGGCTTCTTACTGCTCCGCTCAGAGATAGATTTGGTGTTATTAATAAGCTTGAAATGTATACTGCCGATGAGCTGAAGAATATAGTAAAGCGTTCTGCAGGGATACTTAATATAGAGTTGGATGAAAAGGGAGCTTATGAAATTGCAAGAAGGTCAAGAGGAACACCAAGAATTGCAAACAGGCTATTGAAAAGGGTTCGTGATTTTGCACAGGTTATAGGTACCGGAATAATAGACTTAAAGGTTGCGAAACATGCCCTTGATGCTCTTGAGGTTGATGAAATTGGTCTTGATGGTGTAGATAGAAATATGCTTTTGAGTATAATCACTAAATTCAGTGGAGGCCCTGTTGGTCTTGATACTCTTGCAGCATCAATTGGAGAGGATCCGGGGACAATAGAGGATGTATATGAGCCTTTTCTTATACAGTTAGGTTATATTAATAAGACACCTAGAGGTAGAATGGCTACAAGGCATGCCTATGAGCATTTTGGACTGCCTTTTGGGGAGGAATAGATAATAACAATAAGATTTTTAATTATTCCAATTTATCTTTGTATTATAATATTACAGCAATGTGTTGTGCTAATTATTTTATGAACCTTGCAGTTTTTTTAACTATGTTTGCAGGTAAATTACTTATTGTTATACTGGTACGCGAGTACAACTATGATGAACCACTACAAATTCAAACAAATATCTTGTGAGTAGCTCATTTAGATAAGTTTGTACGGAATTAACAGTAAACTAGTACTATAATTTTAAATAGCATTACTAGTTAAAGCAAAATGATTAATTATAGATTATTGGGAAAGGATAACATAAAATGAAACTGATATTGCATATGTGCTGTGGACCATGTTCCACTTTTCCTATACAGGAGTTGTTAAAAGAAAACTTTGAAATACAGGGTCTATATTATAATCCTAATATTCATCCCATCGAAGAATATACCAGAAGAAGAAAGAATGTGGAAAAGCTTAGCAGCATAACAAATATACCTGTAGAATATGATGATGAATTCAGACAGGACGAATGGGAAAAAATGAAGGACATAGGAGATGCTAGATGCCATAAATGCTATTCCTTACGATTAGAAAATGCAGCAAGGTATGCAGCGGAAAATGGTTATGATGCATTTACTACAACTCTTTTGGTCAGTCCTTATCAAAAACACGATTTAATAAAAGAGCTTGGTGAATATTATGCAGAAAAATATGGTGTTCAATTTGCATATAGGGATTTTAGACCGGGTTTTAGACTAGGACAGCAAATGGCAAGAGATATGGGGCTATATCGACAAAAGTATTGCGGATGTATATTGTCTCTAAACAATAAATAATTCGATTTCTAAATATAGAAAATTTTATGGGGGCGGGAGACTTATTAATGGTTTCCTGCTAAAATTTTTCATTGTATTTTTCTAACCTATACTTAACCTTGATATGGTTGAACATCTACAAATTAAGCTTCTTAAGTTGAATTAATAACTTTTTGAAGCATTCTAGAACACAATTCTCTGATTACCTTTACAATAATGTTACATTTAATTTAAAATTCTGATTTCTTTTTCTATTTTTTTATATAAAATAGTATACTAAAATTATATATCTTATAATAGCCAAGGTTATATAACATAACAGGTTGTGCTAATTTTTTTGAACTAAGTTTGCGGGAAATTACTTATTGTTAATAATGGTACGCGAGTATCAATAAATAAGTACTATAATTTTACCACTACAAGGATTCATAAAATAATTAGCCCAACGCTTTAACTTAGGATAAAGTATTAAATCAAGTCATGTAAATAGATGCTTGAATAATATTACTGTTTTTAGGAGGAAAGCTACATATGAAAAAAATGCTAATACACTTTTTATTGATTTTGAGTCTTTTAACGGGTTTTACTACATTTACATTTGCCCAGCAGCAACCAATAAGTGTGATAGTTAACGATATAAAAATCAATTTTCCAGATGCACAGCCATTTGTTGATTCAAATAATAGAACTCAAACACCTGCAAAATTTATTGCTGAAGAATTAGGTGCCACTGTAGATTGGGACGGTCAAGAGCAAAAAGCAACCTTTAAATCAGGAGATACCACGTTAGTGCTTTTTATTGACGATGCAACTTACACATTAAATGGGAAAATAAAGCAGATGGATACTACTGCTTTGCTAAAGGATGGCAGAACCTATGTACCAGCAAAGTATGTAGCTGAAGCGTTTGGTGCTGAAGTTAGCTGGAATTCTGCAAAGAGGACAATCTATGTCAGTACAAATAATACAGTCATAAATGACAGCACAGATAATAAGGGAAACACTAGTGCTACCGATGGTACAGGCATTAAGGAAAATACAAATAATTCAGAATCACAAAAGCCTGATATCAGCAATGAAAATACAGATTCTAAAAACACTGTAAGTGACCAAGAGACAATACATACGGTTTTATCTTATGTTAATGAAAAAAATAAAGCTTATTATTTACTAAAAAATATTAATCTTCTAAGCATTGGCTCTGGTAACAATTTTTCGGAAGCATATGACATAGAAAAGGGTAGATATACTATTACGA
>JAEWZA010000384.1 GCA_023395575.1 Bacillota bacterium | reverse complement strand
AGTCTGAAGTGTCCAACATATTTATAGCTTTTTCTCCCATCTCATAGAAATAATCAACATATTGACACATCAAATTATCAAATTTAAGTTTACCCTTTTGAGCATTCTTTTTAAGCTTCTTAATTTCATCTAATCTTTTTTTATAGCAACTCGGTAATCTGCCAAGCTCATTCCTTGCCTTACTCTCCTCCGAGCAAATAAATCCTTTTGATGCCTTATGCATATTTGCAAGTAATCTGGCACATCTTATAGTTTCATCCTTACTGTCAAGGCTGCATTCTCTACCATCAATATAATTACTCATGTATATAGTTTGATTATTATATGTAATAAATGTTTTCCCAGAATTAGTATAAATGTTTTTGTCAATATTTATAAAACTATTATTAATCAAATGCTCCTTAACCTCTGCGATAAAACACACTCTATCAGGCTTTAGTGTAGTTATCTTAATAAGTTTTTTCCCGTTATTTGTATTAGCAATAAACATATCCCTATAATTGCTAATGCTATTTATTTTGATGTCATAGCTTTCCTGCAGTAGGTTTTCCAATTCATGCATTTTGACCTCCATGAGCCGAATAACGGCAACTAAATGTTATACAGTATATATCCTATCTATAAGCCGCATATTGGTCATAAATTATAATCTCTAATCTAGTTACTAAAGTCATTTCGGTACAAAGCCATTATCCTATCTGTTATTGAAGAAAAATACTCTATTCCACCATATTAATCACTAAATACTACTTTAGAGTTTCTGATAGTGTGGTGCAATAAGATTGATATACCTCATTTTATTGAGGTTTGCCATGATATTTTAATTAAATTTTATGTTAGCTTTAAAACCAAACTTTCATCCGATAGTAATTGACCTTTTATTAATTTATTTTGTAAGCATGCGCTAATAAATTATATGACTTTAAAAACAAATATAGTATTAAAATTTAAATACTTAATTGGAAAAATTATATAGAAAAATCACGCTTTTGATTTTAATTTATCCTTGATATATGAATATAAAAATAGTATTTAATTTATATAAACTCATATAAATCAAATACTATTTGCTATTATTAAACCATAAATTTTAAAAATATAAGAAGGATTAAACCTGGAACACCTAATATACCAATAATTAATGCAGAATATATATTTAATGCTATGTAAAAATTGAAATAGATACCTATAAAATTTATTATTGCAAGCAATACCGCACCTAATACTGTATTTATTAATAATTTTTTTACTAACCTGACAGCATTCATTTTTCCACCCCTTCAAGAAAGTCAATCACTATATCCAAATCCAAAACAACTTCAAATCTTACATAAAGGATATTCCACCTCTTGCTAGAAAATTATAAAGTAATTGACTTTAATATAATTCAATATATTTGTATGCTCTTTACTAAATATATTGTAGGGATGTCTAATATATTCTATGAAATTTAAATTGATTACCTATGGCAATAAAACTATATATTACTAAGGCCTATAGATTTTGCCAACCTTATAAGATATTCATATTGAGTTTCAAATGTTTTAATCTGATAAGTATAATAGTCAACAAGTAAAAAATCAGATACAAAGTTAAAATTATTGTATGCATGTGTTAAATCATCTTTAACCTTTTTTATTTCTAATAAAAGATGACTTTTTTCAGCTTCTATAACATCTTTTTCTACTGTGTTGAATACTCTATTTAGAGTTTTGTTCAAAGATATTTCCATAAATTTCTCCTCGGTCATAATATATAATAAATGATTGACCTTTTATTATAATATTTATACATATATGGAAATATTCTATATATATTAATATAACTCGTCGTTCTAATTTATTTTGAACTTAGTTGTAGATAACTATTTATTGCTTATTATCATAAAATAATTAGCACATCACGTTAATTTAGTACTTTTCTACTAACAATGCACCATTTTTCTTTATTATTTCAATAATTGATTCCATTCTATCCTCATCAACCTTCATACTAAAAAGTGCATTACCTTTTGAAAGTAAATCTTCATATTCCCTTCTTTTTTCTTCTGGTATTTTAGCCTCAACTATCCCGCCTAAAATACCACCAAATATAAACCCAAAAATAAGTCCTGAAATAGGCCCAATAGCTGCAACAAAACCTAAATTTTGAATAAACATGCTTGCTGCACCAATTAATATTCCTATAACCCCTCCTATTATTCCACCAGTGACTATTCCGTCAGATACTCTTTCTCTCTTACTAAAAATATACGGAATTGAGCCACTTGCAATTAATTTCATATGTCCATCCTCATTATTTGATTTGTAGTATGCCTTATTTCCGCTATCCTTAACTAAAATAGATATATTGTCTGTTTTAAGCCCCTTATCCCTGACGTCAAAAGCCGCCTTTTCTGCATTATCAAATAATTCAAAAATAGCTATAATAGTCTTAGCCAATAAAATCACTCCAATAAAAAAGTGTAATTCTATCTTTAGCCTAAATATAGCTATTTATTCAATATATATATCTTTAAAATTAACATATCATATAAAATTTGATTAGTTATACTCTATAGTACAATCTAGAATTATTTTATATATTATTAAACATATAAATTTCTAAATTTCTATGCTCTAAAATATAATACCTTAGCTATCAATACATAATAATACATATACACACTAAAATATATATTTTAATAGATCTAATGGTCTTTCAATAAATATATCTGGTTTCACCCTTTCCAATTCAATAATTGGGCTGTATGTCCATGCAACTGCAGCACTTTTAACTCCTGCATTCTTAGCACATAATATATCTAAAGGACTATCTCCTACATACAAGACTTCATCCTTATTCTTTACATTTGCTCTTTCCATTGCTTTTATTAGTGGATCTCCATCTGGTTTGTGTTTTGTTGAGGCTTCAGAACCATTTACAAATAAGAAATAGTCCATTAAATTAAAGATTTTTAGTCCTCTAATTGCCAGTTCTTGACGTTTTGATGTAACTACTCCTAAAACTATACCCTTTTCATATAATGTCT
The DNA here is from genome assembly GCA_023395575.1 of Bacillota bacterium. Lineage (GTDB taxonomy): Bacteria > Bacillota > Clostridia > Acetivibrionales > DSM-1351 > Ruminiclostridium. The sequence goes on along the minus strand of JAEWZA010000384.1, from coordinate 5,297 downwards.
TAATTAATTGGTATATGCCTATAAAAATTGCTATACTATTATCATGCTTTTTTTCATTATACTCACGATATGTTTTAGCCAGCTCTTCTTCTCTTCCTGGATAAATATCTTTAAGATGGTTCATTAATGGCATACCAATATAGCTAATAATTTCTTCCTCAGGTCTAGTATCTCCAAAGTGGTGAATAAAGGTATAATTAAAAGATTCTAATATAAGAGGAACTGTATCAATCAGTGTTCCATCCAAATCAAAGAAAACATATTTAAATTTATTCATATATAATATTACCCTTCAAATTATCTTTTTTAATCCAAATAAACTCTGTATTTAGAGAATTAATATAAGTCGAACATTTTGCTCTTTATAAGCGTATAATATATTGCATTGAAAGACTACTTCAATAGTTATATTTATTTACTTGTTAATTTTATTAATATTAATTATAATCTATATTATATATAAAAAGAATATATAATATAGATATATAAGTGACTATATTATATATTTATAATAGTATAAATTTACTATAACAAAATAGATAATCATATTATTTTATCTATTTATTCCAATCTAATAAGTTTTAATACTTGTTTAATTAGTTTAGATGTAGTAAATAAGGTAGAACATGCATCTAGCGGTACAAATATATAGAAAAGTTGAGGGTGAATTTATTGAAAAAAAAAATTATACATTCATTACCCAATCTACTAACATTTATGAATTTATCACTTGGTATTATTGCTTTATTATTTGCAATAAAAAACGAATTGATTCAAGCTTCTTTGTTAGTTATGGTTGCGGCATTAACTGATAGATTTGATGGTAAAGCTGCTAGAATGTTGGATTGTACAAGCGAATTGGGTAAAGAATTAGATTCTTTATCAGATGTAATTTCATTCGGTGTTGCCCCGATAATAATAGCTTGGAAAATTAGTTTCTTTAATATAGGTATTTTAGGATACTTACTTGCTATTATTTACCCTATAGCAGGAGCATACAGACTGGCAAGATACAATGTTACTACTTTTAACAATGTATTTTCTGGAGTACCAATAACAATTGCTGGTGCTTTTTTATCTATTGTTAATCTATATAATGGATTTTCACTTATACGTAACACATACAGCAATATCAATACTATTGTTTGTGGTCTTATTATCGTTTTATTATCATATTTAATGGTTAGTAATATACAAGTCAAAAAAAGATAATTTAATCCACATTTTTATATCTAAAAAGTGCTCTTTATTCACATTTTGATGTAGATATGTAGATTTCATAAAATTAAAATCACCTTTCTTTCGTTAATGACTTCATCTTAACGTAAAGGTGATTTTTTATATGATTAATAATTATCACAAGCGGCTTGATTGGTGTACATTACACAATTTTTACTTTTTTCCAGTCTACTTCAGGAAGGTAACATTCCAGATATCAACGTTGCTAAAAAAATAATAAACTACCATACATAAACTAATTTTTTAGTAAATTCTTTATGTATTTTATTTTATAAAAAGTTACAAACAGCTTTAAACAACATAAAAATAACACCCTTCAATTCCTGAAAGGTGCTATTTTGGCGGAGAAGAAGGGATTCGAACCCTTGCTAGGATTGCTCCTACTAACGGTTTAGCAAACCGCCCCCTTCGACCTACTTGGGTACTTCTCCATTTTTAATATGCTGACCACAATATAATTGAGCCAGCATATATTTGGCGGAGAGACAGGGATTCGAACCCTGGATAGGCTCACACCTATGCCGGTTTTCAAGACCGGTGCCTTAAACCAACTCGACCATCTCTCCGTAAATTGTCTTACGCGACGAACTTTATTTTACAATGAAACTAGTTATTTGTCAATACTTTATGTGAAAAACTTAAATAATAAATATTTCCAGCTCAGTTGACAAAGAAATTATAACATTATTATTTCAAGGTATTTTCAATAATTAATAAATCAAAAGGGTACATTTAGTATTAAAAGCGGTATCCTATCAAATATACTCCCATATGGGAGAGTAGTTGCATTTATTTAGAAAATACCTAATTTTACATTTCTTAATTGTGACTTCCCCCCATTTTTACTCAGTTCTATCATTTTTTCTATAAAAAATTTTAACTCGCAAATATATCATATGTAAAATCAAATCACTTAAACTTAACTATAGAATAATAATCAAGATTATTCTAACATCTTATCATTTAACTCTTTCATTGGAACAATAAATGTGCTATTTGGATAATTATCGATAAAAGAATTAATTAGTTTTTTTGCTTCATTATATTTTAATTCTTTATAATAGCTCTTTGCTAAATAAAAATAAGCATCATCCATAAAATATTCATTTTTTTGCCCAAAATCAATAGCTCTGTTTAAACTTTCAATAGCTTCATTATACTTTTTATTTTTATAACTCTTATATCCTTGTGAATAAAGCATTTGTGCTGCCTTACTATAGCTCATTGATACTAAAAAATCGTATTTTTCTTTAGAATTAATACTTAACAATTCAGTATTTATATCATATTTAAGTTTTATTGCACAATTAATATAATCTTCTTTATTATAATACTCGTAAGCAGCAAGTAATAAATCGTTACAAACAATTGTATTATTATACTTTGCTTCTAAATCAAGGATTCTTCCTTCTTCTATCGCTAAATTTTGCTCTGATTGTATTAGTTTATTTCTAATGTTTTCAATCTCTGCTGTCAGTCTGTCAATTTCTTTTACAGCTGCATTATAGTCGGTTACTACGTTAATCTTAGCTTTTTCTTCTGTTGAAAGCTTACTCTGATACTCGCTAATATTATTTTGAAACTTAACTTGGCTATAAGCAGTTAATAATAAAACTATAAAAGCACCAGCAAACAAAATAAGTGCATATATCCATATTTGTTTCTTATCATTTTTGCTATCACTATGATTATTAAACTTTAAATTCATAACAAAATTGCCTCCACATCCAAATAAATTGGAATAGTATAAAATTCATATATTAATTCGTATAATTTCTCTCTATATTCGTTTTTTTTGCTATATCTATGGCTTGAATTTCTTCAGCTGATAATGAATACTTAGACTTACCTGATAAAATAGGTTTAGCATACGTTGATGAACTGTCTCTTGCATATATTCCACTTATAACAATTCCTGAATCATTATTGTCTAGAAGAGCAATTGCAAAGCTCAAATCGCTTCCTACATTATCAAAAGCATTAAACCTAATTATTCCAACCTTTTGTATACATTGAATTAATTTTCTTTCAATATCATTTATTTTAACTTCAATATCTTTGTTTTTAGAATTAACATTATTTATATTAGTTAAACAGGTTTCCAAAAGCTCTTCCATATTTCTATCACTTAATCCGTTCATAAATCTACCATACTTAGTTTTTAATTTGTTTGTCTTTTTAATATTAGAAATTAACAATATACAATTAACTAATAAAAAAATAAAACTAATAATAAATAAGAATTGAATTTCAAATTGTATTTTTAGTATGTTATTAAAAAAATCATTCATTTCTTATTACTCCTTTAAATCATTTATTATATAATACTTATTTTTGTTAAAAAAAACTATAATTTAAGAACATATATCCTATTTGTTCTTATTTTGGCTTTTAAGACATTTTTACATTTTGTATACATATCATATTGGTTCGTATAAAAAATTTAATTAAAACGCATTTTACAAAGTCCCTTTTTTAAGAGTTTTTGTAAAAAAATTCTAATAATCTATCTAGTTCGTCATTTGAATAATATTCTATTGTTATTTTTCCTTTATTTTTATTAGCGTTTAATTTTACTTTTGTACCTAAAATATTTTTAAGTTTATCCTCGACATATTTATATTCAGGACTTATTGTTTTTGTATTTTTATTATTTTGCTTTTTGTTCAATAAACTTTTTATATAATTTTCAGTCTCTCTTACACTTAGTTTATTTTTTATAATATATTCAGCAGCAGTTTTCTGCAATTCTTCACTCTCAATTATAACTAATGTTCTTGCATGTCCGCTTGTTAAATCACCACTTATTATGAATTTCTTCACATAATTACTCAGGCCAAGCAATCTTATAGTATTAGCAATTGCTGACCTGCTTCTACCTATTTTCTCAGCTATTTGTTCTTGTGTTAAATTAAACTCATTCATCAGGTTAATAAAAGCATTAGCTTCTTCAATAGGATTGAGATCTTCTCTTTGAAGGTTTTCAATAAGTGCAACCTCCATAACCTGTAGATCAGTAAAATCTTTTATTAATGCAGGTATAGTATTTAACCCAGCTAATTTAGCAGCTCTCCATCTTCTTTCTCCAGCTATTATAGTAAAAGTATTATTATCTTTTTTTACAATAATGGGTTGAATAACACCATGCTGTTTTATAGATTCTGACAATTGTAATAATTTTTCATCATCAAATAACTTACGTGGTTGCCCTGCATTTGGTTCAATATCATTTATCTTTAATTCTAGAACTCCAGTATTTTCTTCAATAGCTTCATTAATAATTAGTGCACCTAATCCTTTACCTAAACCCTTTTTCACCATATGACCTATACCACCTCTTCAGAATACTCAATTACTTCTTCTGCTAAATCAATATAACATTCTGCACCCTTTGATTTTGCATCATATAAAATTATAGGCAATCCAAAACTAGGAGCTTCGCTTAAACGAACATTTCTAGGAATAATTGTTCTATAGACTTTATTTTTAAAGTACTTCTTAACTTCTTCGACAACTTGTATTGATAGATTCGTTCTTGCATCAAACATAGTAAGAACTACACCTTCCACATCCAATTCTGGATTAAGATGTTTTTGAACAAGTTTTACTGTATTCATCAATTGACTTAGTCCTTCTAATGCATAATATTCACATTGAATTGGAACTAAAATGGTGTCTGATGCAGTTAATGAATTAAGTGTGAGAAGTCCTAATGAAGGTGGGCAATCTATAATTATAAAATCATACTCTTTTTTTGTATAATATAAAGCTGCCTTTAGTCTATTTTCTCTTGATATAACAGAAACTAGTTCAACCTCTGCTCCTGCAAGTTGAATATTTGATGGACACAACATAAGATTATCTATACATGTCTTTACAAGTGTATTTTCTATAGATTCATCATTTATTATTACATCATATACTGACTGCTTTAAAGACTGTTTATCAACTCCAAGTCCACTAGTTGTGTTTCCTTGAGGGTCAATATCAATTACCAATACCTTTTTCCCCTTGTAAGCTAAACATGCACTTAAATTAACTGCAGTTGTAGTCTTACC
>JAEWZA010000366.1 GCA_023395575.1 Bacillota bacterium | reverse complement strand
TCTGTCAAGTATTACATTCCTCCTATCTCTTGTGTCACTCCGATATCCTCTATACATTCAATTATTGCTTTAGCTATACTAACACCATTGTCATTATTGACAAAAGAAACATTTGAATTAACTATTTTTGCATTTTTAGGCGCTTTTTCTTTAGCTAAAGCTATGGCTTTGTCCGCGGCTATTTCCTCAGCGGTTTCAACATCAATTTCATAGTGCTCCAAATCATATTCATAATGCTGATCTATAATAAATTCAACAGGTAACGCAAAATAATTACCAATGCATAGTTTTTTTTTGATTTCAACATATTCTGAATTCTTATATGGGATTTTGCCATGAAATAATTTTATTTTTTTTGTAAAAAGAACAATTGAATAATTTTCTTTTTTTAAACCTGTCCTTTTAGTTTTTTCAAGCTTCTGCACTACCTTTGCACTAGCTTCATACCATGTTCTTGCTTTAACACTCCCCATAGAGTGAACCATTAAGGGAGTTGCTTCTGGATTGTTAATATTCTCAATCTTTCCTGTAATCAGCAACTGTCCTTTTGCAACAGTATCACCTACTTTGACAGTTTGAAGACCTTCTTTTGCAACAATGGAACAAATCACACCTTCTTTCAAAGCCACAATGTCACATGGCACATTTCTATTTATTAAATCTGGTGGCTTTACTCTTTCATTTACAACCACTTGCACCTTTGTTCCACGAATATAAACACTAATTCTAGCAATGTCATTCAATTCAAGCATCATATTGCCAACTACATCTTCAGGATTAATGCCATATTTCAAGGCACCTATTTTAATGCCATTGCTATATAACTTTTCAACTATTACTTCGGTTGGTACACTGCTATTGCCAACAACTGATACATCCCATATGAACGAAGATATCAGAAAAAATGTTATAATACAGCTTCCAGCACCTATAATAAAAGCTTTTCTATTTTTGTATTTATTTACAACAAAAGGAAGTCCCTTTTTCATAATAATATGTACTCTGCACCTTGTTTTCTTTGCAATAGGTCTAAGCTTTTTGAAATCCTTAATGCTAATCATCATTTTAACTCTGCTGTTTCTTTGCCACTTAACATTCCATAATCTCAACTGCCTATGGGTACATATATTTATAAACTTTTCTAGAAAATATCCTTCAACAATAATAATAACATATCCTCTAATATAATTCCATAACCTCAAAATTAACATTTTGCCCTCCACATAAAGAAACTTGGTAACTTCTTTTACGTTGATGTTGCTATATTGATTTAGCTTTGCTATTTTATAAATTCCAAAGATAAAATATTGCCATAAATCATTATGCTCTCCGATGTAATCTCCTTAATGTAAACATTATTTCCTTTTACTTTTATAATTCCTGATGTAGTATTAACTCGCAAAACATCTTCAACGTATTCAGCAATACCTTTATAGTTTTCTATGATTAAGTCTCCATTCCCCAGCATAGTCAGTTTGGGCATATCCAATACTATTTCTTTAGGCAATTCCAACAATTCAGTAAACTTCTCTTTTATTTTCATTTTAGATTCACGCTTAACATTCTTATTATCTTGAGTATGTTTACCTTTGCTGATTTTCTCTATTTTTTGCATTACACTATCCTCCTACACCCACTTTAAATCAAGAAATTTGGTAAGCAATTACTATCAGCTAAATACCCGATGATATTGGTCAATAGTTTGGATTTGAGTGATTATTCAACTGCACCAATAGATTTTAGACTTACACACATATTGGTGTAAAGCCTGATTGTACAAATTAATTTGCCAAATCTTCTACATTTCCAAATTCATATCCATTTGCAATTGCTCCTTTAATTATCATATCTAAGGCATCCGCATTATCCTTTGATACAGCATGCAGCAGCATAATCTCACCATTATGTAAATTTTTCATTACTACTTTATATGCATACTCTGGACCACGTATTTTGTCTCTATACCAATCATCGTATGCAAAACTCCAGAAAAGATTGCAATAACCAAGTTTACTAGTAATACTAAGGCTTTTTTCGCTATACTCCCCCTTTGGAGGTCTAAGGAACTTCATTTTTGCTCCAAATTTTTCAGTAAAGGCTCTTTCTAGCCCAAGAACCTCCTCTTCAATTTCAGAATCACCCTTTTCTGGTAAGCTTGGATGATGAATGGTATGGTTTCCAACAGTATGACCTTCTTCAACCATTCTTCTTACTAAATCCTGATGCTCATTGAGATAAGGCCCTGTTATGAAAAATGCTGCCTTAACATTGTTTTCTTTTAAAACATCAAGTATTTTCGATGTATATCCATTCTCATAGCCCTCATCAAAAGTTAAATATATTATTTTTTTGTTTACATCACCAATATACTTGCCACCGTATTTTTCAATTAGCTTATCTGCACCAGGGTCAGCTTTTGGCGTCTGGTTATCAGGCTGCCTTAATAGCCCCCAGCAGCGTTTATGTTCATAGGGAAATTCACTTTGCAAGGATATATTGTTTTCAGAATCCACCTCTTCTATTAAATTTCCTGTAAGTTCTGTAGAATAGTCAATGTTTCTGCTGCTTACACTGTATACACCGCCTAGGTCTGAAAGGTTTGAATTTGCACTGGAATTGTTTCTTCGCATAATAATACAATTTACAATAACGGCTAAAATTATAAGCAAAACAGCTATGGTAACAACTTTTTTCATTTTCAAAATAATCCCCCACTATCCTAAGCGTAATTATTGAATAAAAAGCTAAGCATAAAAAAAAAAAAACACTTCTCATATATTTATATATAGTTTATCAACTTTTGAGAACAACAAAAAAAGCCTTATATATGTAATAACACATATAAGACCTAAGTATATCAAATCCAGTATTTAATTCTATTTACTTTCAACTGAAGTAAGTTTATTTGTTTTTATTAGTTCCTCACTAATTTTGGGTATGATGACATCATCGGATTTTTTAACATCAACATCAATAAACAATTTAATCTTTTCTAAAGGTCCCCCAATCATGCTCAAAGCGTTTACCGCATTATCAGGGTCAACTATAGCCTTTATTTGATAAGGCGGAATAACATGACTGCCATTAACCATAATATAGCCTCCAGCCGCTCTGACTTCTGTGGTATCAATAACTCTCTGCTCATTTATTGCCAAAGCTTGAGCATCAGTTGCTCTTAGCTCATTTAGTATGGATAAAAGATCGTCATCAGCAACATTTAAAGAATCCTCTTTTGCAAATGTAATTACTACTCCTTTTCCTTTAACATCAGTCAAACCTGCAACAATTTTCAATTTCTTAATTTCATCGGATAACAGCTTCATGTTTTCATCTGAATTACCACTTGCATCTTCAAATTTATTTATTTGAATCTGTAATTCATTGAGCTTAGCCTTAAGGTTTTCATTGTTTTTCTGCTCATTAAGAATTTTTACAACCAAATCATCCTTTTTTTGGTTTTCCAAATTCATAACACTCGCATTATTTCTTATACTTTGGAACTGCCATGAAAGTGCCAACCCCAATAATATACAAATTATAGTAATGGATATATTACTGCTAATTTTTTTTGTTTTCATAATTTATTTCCTCCAGTCTGGAAATCAGACTATTAATATCATTTGTAAATTTAGGTACTACAATATCCTTTTCTTGGGATAATGTTACACGTTTTTTTAGCGCTAACATATCGTTAATTATATAGCTTTCCTTAAGAGATTTATATAGCACATCCGAATCTCCTATTGCCTTAATTGTATAAGGTACAGCATATCTATTGTTATTGATTTTTACAGTTGGTCCTGCACAAATCAACTCACTTGTAGCTATTATTCTCTCATCATTAATTGAAATAGCAAGCGCACCTGCTATTTTCAATTGATTAACGACATTATATATATCAGAATCATGAATAATATAATCCATAGCTATTTCAGAATCAGGTGATTCCGCATCATCTAATGTAATTATTACCCCATCTCCTGTAACATCAGTCAATCCAGTTATAAGCTTTAAATATTCAAGCTCTTTTTTTTGAGAAATACTTACATTGTTAATAGGAGCAGCCAAAAAAGCAGACTTATCAGTCTCCAGCTTTTCAATCTGCGCCTTATAACCCTCACCAGTCTTGATCTTTTCATCCAACTGAATTTTTAGCTTATCAGTATTAAGTATATCAGCAGCCTGTCTTTGCACACTAACTGTACTTCTAATCTGAACAGTGATTGAAGCTCCAAGCAGCATAAATGCAAATAATAAAACAATATATTTATCTTTAAACCTAATTCCCCTTAATTTCATTGTGTCCCTCTTATAACGCCTAGATTCAAAATAAAATTTTTGGAGTACAAAAATTTATACAAACTCGAAAATGCACCTTGTTCGTACATACTTAACTACACTGGCAAAAACCACTTGTGGTTTTTGGAGCTTGAAAATCCACCATGTTTGCACTAACTATATTTTCAAGCTATTACATTAACGGCGTTTCATCTAGGCGAGATATTCTCACCGCCTGATAACCAAAGTGATACCCGCCACTTATAGAAGTGGGGAGCATTTTCTTTCCTTGTTGTAAACAATTGTTATAAACAATTAAAGATACTATTTAATTGTACTTATATTGTGAGTATTAATCAAGTAATATGAATTATTTCTCAATTTTTTTCTTTTTCCACATTTTTTAATTTTATCATTGACAAGAACACAAAGTGTATTGTATACTAATATTCGTCTTAGGGGTGTAGCGCAATTGGTAGAGTACCGGTCTCCAAAAC
>JAEWZA010000364.1 GCA_023395575.1 Bacillota bacterium | reverse complement strand
GTGCCATACCTCCTAGATTTAAGGATAGTGAAGAGCTAAGGTGGCTAGAGGCGAATTACAATTCATATTCAAATAAATCCTATAAGGAACCAACTAAAGATATTGAACTCTTTGAGTCGGTAAATATATATTCTGAAATTGAAGAATGTGCTAGGGATATTATTATGCAGTGCCGCGACAATGGGTTAAGATATAAGGATATCACAGTAGTTACCCGAAATTTGACAGGCTATGAGAATTTAATTGAGGTAATCTTCCAGCAATATGGAATACCCTGCTTTATAGATTCAAAAACTGAAATAACCAATCATCCTCTGGTGAGATTGGTATTATCCATGCTTGATATTTTTATTGAAAATTGGTCATATGAAACTGTCTTTCGCTACCTAAAATCAGGGTTAACAGGAATTGAAGCTACTAGAATTGATATAATAGAAAATTATGTTTTGGCTTGTGGAATAAGGGGAAGCCGATGGACTCAAAATACGGATTGGAAAACTAGTACTGAGCTTGTAACAGATGATAAGCAAAGTATTGAAAATGATCAATTGCTTTTAGAGATAAACAGAACAAGAGCTGAGATATGTGAGCCACTTTTACGTTTTAGAAGTAAGGTAAAGGGAAGAAAAAAGGCGGCAGATTTTTGTTCATGTCTATATGATTTTTTAATTGAAATAGGCGTACAAAGCAGGATTGAAGAGCAAATAAATGGATTTAATAGTAATGGCTTGTTAAAGCTTGCTAATGAGTATGAGCAGGTTTGGAATATATTAATGGATGTTTTTGACCAGATAGTTGAAGTAATGGGGGACGAAACCTTTGGGCTTGAACGCTTTACTAATACCTTAAAAATAGGATTAGCTGAATATAAAATTTCCACCATTCCGGCGTCACTTGATCAGGTATTAGTAGGAAGTGTGGAACATTCAAGAAGCCATGAAATAAAGGCTCTATATGTTCTGGGGACAAATGATGGAATTTTTCCTTCAGCGGGAATAAAAGAAGGAATATTATCAGATGCAGATAGGCATATATTAAATAAAAATGGTATAGAGTTAGCAAGTGACACAAAAACTCAAGTATTTGATGAGCAACAGCTTATTTATAGAACTTTGACAACCCCCAAGAACTTTTTACGACTAAGTTGGCCTATTGCAGACCATGAAGGCAAAAACATGAGACCCTCAACTATAATTTCCAGAATTAAAAAGCTATTTCCTAAAATAACTGAAAAAAGCAATTTACAAAAGGAGCTAAATGAGAATCAGATTATTGCTGCTATATCATCTCCTATGCCTGCATTTAACCAATTAGTTTCTGCATTAAGACAAAAGAATGATGGCGTAGATATAAGTGAAATATGGAGCGAGGTATTCTCATGGTTTTCAAAACAGCCTGATTGGCACGAAAGATGTCAAATAATGCTCAAGGCATTAAAATATAAGAATGTAGCTTTGCCAGTTAATATATCAAAAATTCAGGAATTGTATGGCAGTAATGCTTATTCAAGTGTCTCAAGACTAGAAAAATATACATCTTGTCCCTTTGCATATTACATCCAATATGGTTTGGGTGCAAGGGAGAGAAAAATATATCAGATGAGTCCTCCTGATGTTGGAACCTTTATGCATACAGTTATAGAGAAGTTTTCTAAAATGCTTGAGGAGCAGAATATTTCCTGGAGAGCTTTTGATAAGGACTGGTGTGAAAAGCAAATTGCTATAATAGTGGATAAGCTTTTAGAAAATATGAGAAATACTATTATTGGCAGTTCTAAAAGATTCAGAACGCTAACTGCCAGACTTAAGCGCGTTGTAACAAGGTCTGTTTGGCTTATTGCAGAACATATACGAATGAGCAGTTTTGACCCAATTGGCTATGAAATTGATTTTGGTGAAGGGGGAAACTATCCTCCAATAGTTATTGAACTTGATTCAGGAAAAAGAGTCACACTGGTAGGTAGAATAGACAGAGTAGATGCGCTAAAAACAGACGATGGGACATATTTGAGAATAGTTGATTACAAGTCGGGAAATAAAGATTTCAAGTTATGTGATGTTTATTATGGCCTGCAAATGCAGCTGATTACATATCTGGATGCACTGTGGGAAAATGCTGAGGAAACAAATAACGACAAGGTTATTCCAGCAGGAATGCTTTATTTTAAAATTGATGATCCAATAATAAATAGTAACAATATGGCTACTGCTGAGGAAATAGAAATTTCTATAATGAAAAAGCTAAAGATGAAAGGCTTACTGCTTGCAGATGTGCAGCTAATTAAGCATATGGACAATACTATAGAAGGCAGCTCGAAAATAATACCTGCAAGAATTAATAAGGGAGACACCTTGGGCAAGTCTTCAATAGCATCACTTGACCAGTTTTTAGTGCTGCGCACATATATACGAAAGTTGCTTAAGAATATGTGTACTGAAATGATGAAGGGAAATGTACCTATAAAACCATATAAAAAGAAGAAATTAACCTCCTGTCAATACTGCAACTTTTCGTCTGTATGTCAATTTGACTTAACACAGAAGGAAAATAGCTTTAATATGTTGTATGACAAAGAAGATGAAGCAGTCTGGAAGCTTATGGCGGGTTTGTCGGAAGAAGAAAACGGACAAAATAAAGGGGAGTAATAAATGCCTGAAATGAAATGGACAAAGGAGCAGTACTGCGCTATAACAGAGAAAAACTGTAATTTGTTAGTTGCTGCAGCGGCAGGTGCTGGTAAGACAGCTGTTCTTGTAGAAAGAATAATTCAGAAGATAATTGATGAAAAAAATCCTATAGATATTGATGCATTGCTTGTAGTTACATTTACTAATGCCGCTGCAACTGAAATGAGAGAACGAATTGGAGCTGCAATATCAAAAGCTATTGAGGAAAACAACGCTACAAATAATGTTCGCAGACAGCTTGCACTTTTGAATAAGGCTTCTATAACTACAATTCATTCCTTTTGCCTTGAAGTGATTAGAAATAACTTTCAGAGCATTGATATTGACCCCAATTTCAGAATTCTTGATGAGACTGAGGCAACGCTGCTAAAGACAGAGACCTTAAATGAGTTGTTTGAAGAAATATATGAGGAAGAGGAAGAAAAAAATCAAGACTTTTTTGAGCTTTTAGAATCCTTTGGAAGTAACAGAGATGACCAAAAAATACAGGAGATGGTTCTTGCTGTATATAGTTTTGTACAGAGCTATCCATGGCCACAGCAATGGCTGAATAAACAGCTTGAAAGTTATACGCTTGATGAGGGCTGTGATTTCGCAAAAACCCTGTGGGGAAAAATTTTGTTAGAAACAATAAAGTTGCGTCTTGAGGGTTTACAGGTCATCATGGAAAAAGCATGCAGTAAACTGCAATTTGCAATGGGTTTAGAAAAATATTTACCTGTATTTATTGATGATGCTGATATGCTCAAATCATTAATAAATAAATTTAACATTGCTTTAAACAGCAAAAATAGCAACCTTGAAAAGGAAGAGAAAATATATAATGAAAGACTAACTGACTCTAGGTGGGATGAAATATATAGCTTTATTTCTAATATAGAATTCAGTACATTACCACGTTGCGGAAAGGATGCAGATAAAGAAACTCAAGAGGAAGTCAAAAAAATCAGAGATGAGCTAAAGGCATATATTAAGAGTCTAAAAGAGGAAGCTTTTCTGCTTAAGTCAGCAGAAATAATAGCTGATTTAAAAACTATGCATCCAATTCTTAAATGTTTAACAAGACTTATTTTGGATTTCAGCAACAATTATGCCAATAAAAAAAATCAAAGGGCTTCGGTTGACTTTAATGATTTAGAGCATTTATGTTTAAAAATTCTTTCAGAGGTTGATGAAGAAGGAAATATTCATCCTACAAAGGTAGCAAATTTTTATAAGGAGAAGTACTCAGAAATATTGGTTGATGAATATCAAGACAGCAATTTAGTTCAAGAAATCCTTATAAAAATGATATCCCGTGAAGATATGGGCACTCCAAATGTGTTTATGGTTGGGGACGTTAAAC
>JAEWZA010000342.1 GCA_023395575.1 Bacillota bacterium | reverse complement strand
TCCCATAACTAATTAAGGCAAACGTATCAACAAATAGTATTGGTATAGATGATTTTTCAATTATGTACTCAATATTCATTTCTTTTACCTCCCCTTTCAATCTCATAATGCAAATTATATATTATTTTACAATGTTTTCAATCAAAATATATTAAAGATATCTCTATATCCAAAAAACCCTTTACATCTTTGTGTTCTTTTTATTATATGCACGAACCCATTTTCTTACAAAACAAAAAACATGCAATCAAACTGATCACATGCTTTTATTTTATATGTTATTTCTATTTTATTTATCAACTTATATAGACAAAAGACTGAGGAGCTGCCATTATTCCATAATATGGTAATTCCTTTGGTCTTTCGTATTTTACAATATCTTTTAACTTATAAGCTATTGCTTTATCTTTTCCTTGATAATACTTTTGGTAAAAGCTTATATTAATGCCTGAATTATTCTTTGTTTTTTGCCACACATCAGTCGGACTTCCTTCTAATACTTCCTCAACAACTGCTTCACCTACTACTTTCATTACAGGAGCTGTTGAATATATTATTATTTTATCAACACTTTTCCTACATTTTTTCTTACGAAATTCATATTTCTTTGTTCCATTAAAAATATTTTCAACATGCTCAGGATTAATCGATAATAATATCTTGCACATTTTTACCACCCATTTCTAATATACGTTTAAACTGCTCTTTTTACAATTCCAAGCAATACACAAAAACAGCATAGCCGCTTATAACGACTATGCCGTAAAAAATGCTCTCTATGCTGTAACAACATTTTTAGCTGCTTGCAAACCAAGCTTTTCTACTGCAGTCTCACGCATCTTGTACTTGAGAATCTTGCCGGCAGCATTCATTGGGAACTCTGTTACAAAATCAATATAGCGTGGAGTTTTGTGTTTTGCCATATGTGAACGAATGTAATCCTTAAGCTCATCCTCAGTCAATTCCATGCCTTCCTTCAGTATAACACATGCCATAATTTCCTCACCATACTGCTGGTCTGGTACACCTATAACCTGAACATCCTTTACCTTTGGATGAGTATATATAAAGTCCTCAATTTCCTTAGGATAAATATTCTCACCACCACGAATAATCATATCCTTCATGCGGCCTGTAATTTTGAAATTGCCGTTTTCATCACGTCTTGCGATATCCCCAGTATGCAACCAGCCATCTTGGTCTATAGCCGCTGCTGTTGCCTCAGGCATTTTGTAGTAGCCCTTCATAATATTGTAGCCTCTCGCAACAAACTCACCATCCACATTGTCTGGTAAATCCTTGCCTGTTTCAGGATCAACAATCTTACATTCTATTCCCGGCAACGCCCTTCCAACTGTACCAACTCTGACCTCAACAGGATCGTCAACACGGCTCTGTGTGCACCCTGGTGAAGACTCAGTTTGCCCAAAAACAATAGTAATCTGAGTCATGTTCATTTTTTCAACTACATCCTGCATAACCTTTATAGGACAAGGGCTTCCTGCCATAATACCTGTTCTCATATGTGAAAAATCAGTTTTTGAGAAATCTTCGTGCTCAAGCATAGCAATAAACATTGTTGGCACTCCATTTACAGCAGTTATCTTCTCCTTGTTAATGCAGTCAAGACCCTTTTTAGGAGAAAAAGCAGTAATAGGTGACATTGTAGAACCATGAGTCATGCTGGCAGTCATTGAAAGCACCATTCCAAAGCAGTGAAACATTGGTACTTGAATCATAAATCTGTCGGCTGTAGATAAATCCATACAATCGCCTATGTTCTTTCCATTATTAACAACATTATAATGGGTCAGCATAACACCTTTTGGGAAGCCTGTTGTTCCTGAAGTATACTGCATGTTGCACACATCATGCTTGTTGATGGCAAATGCACGTCTGTAAACCTCTTCAACAGGTACTTTTTTAGCTAAAGCGATAGCTTCGTCCCAAGTTAAGCAACCCTTTTGCTTTGAGTCAACTGTAATAATGTTTCGCAGGAACGGCAGACGTTTGATGTGTAATGGTTTCCCTGCCTCAGCAGTATCAAGTTCAGGACAGAGTTCCTTTATAATACCTACGTAATCTGAATCTCTGTAACCATCAATCATTACTAACGTGTGAGTGTCCGATTGACGAAGCAAATATTCAGCCTCATATATCTTGTAGGCAGTATTAACAGTTACAAGAACCGCTCCTATCTTTGTGGCTGCCCAGAAAGTAATAAACCAT
Source organism: Bacillota bacterium (assembly GCA_023395575.1). GTDB lineage: Bacteria > Bacillota > Clostridia > Acetivibrionales > DSM-1351 > Ruminiclostridium. The sequence continues at coordinate 11,383 of JAEWZA010000342.1, read as the reverse complement.
TGAGGAACATTCGTTGCCCATATAGCTACATGATCGCCAGGTCTTACACCTAATGCAATTAAAGAACGAGCAAAGGTATCAACATCATCTCGGAATTCGGAATAAGTTCTTGTGTAGTCCATTTCAGTATAACGGAAGCAATATTGGTCCGGGAATTCATCAACCATGCGGTCAAGTACCTGTGGGAAGGTCAAATCAATAAGAGTATCCTTTTCCCATACATATTTTCCAGTTCTGGCATTATTATCATACAGATGACCTTTTGATATACTTTTTTCTGTAAACTGGCTCATGTAGTTTATGAAATTCGGGAACACAATACCTGCATCACTAAGCTCAGAAGCCCAACGCTTAACCCATTCAAGAGATACATAGCCTTCATAATTAATTGAGCGAAGCGCAAACATAAAACTTTCTATAGGCAAATCACCCTCACCTGTCATACGGTATTTTACAATTCCGTCCTCAAAAACAGAATCCTTGATATGAACATATTTTATATATGCACCAAGGTTTTGCACAGTCTTTCCAGGCTTTTCATCAAAAAATCTATATGGGTGATGAACATCCCACAATGCAGCTACCGCATCACTTTGAGCATTATCCAGTAGTTTGCAAAGACGTTCAGTATCTGCATATACACCATTTGTCTCTATTAGTAATGTAACCTTATATTCTTCTGCAACAGGGATCAATCGCTTTAGTGCTGCTAAAACAATCTCATCATCAACATCTCCAGTCACATGTGGTTCTAAATCTGCAAGTATACGCACATATGGTGTTCCCAGCTTTGATGCAAGCGTAATATATTGTACAAGTTCTTGATAGTTTTCTTCTTCCTTATCAGCAAATTTAAGACAATTACCTGAAGATAGACAAGGAATTTCCAAGCGCAGTTTCGATAGTTTTTCTACAGTTTCTGGCAGCTGACTTTCAGTAAATGGCTGCGCCTTAACAGCAAAAATTTCATCACCCAAACCTCGGATTTCAATACCATCAAATCCAAAATCCTTAGCCATGGAATAAATATCTGTCCAACTAAAATCTGGACATCCAAGTGTTGAAAAAGCAATTTTCATAAATTAATCCTCCTAATTTTTATTCTATGTTGAATGTCAATTTGAATATAAGTTGATTTAAAATACCTAGAATCAATATAAAATTTTTCGATTGTAGAAAAATTTCATTGCTTGCCTCGTCAATTTTCTATTTTAATGACTGTTATTATGTCAAAATTGTTCCAAGGACAACAAAAAAGCTCTCATCTCTCAGCATTTCTGCTAGAGACGAAAGCTATAGACTTCCGTGGTACCACTCTAATTGGTATATTACATACCCACTCTGCGCCATCTATCCAAGGGAAAAATGACCTCTCTTTATAACGGCGAGAAACCCGTTCATTCCTACTTGCTGAAGCTATATATTTGTACAGCTTCTAGTTTCAGATGAAAGCTCAAGGGTGAGTTCACAACCTATTCTGTGTACTGTCTTTCAGCAAGCGACAGCTCTCTGGAACACTAGGATATAGCGTGTTTCCCTATCAATGCATTTTTACGTTATTGAGAATATCATAACAAAATCCATTTACTTTGTCAATTATTTAATTCTTAATTATCTCAATTTCTGACAATTTACTCAATTGAAAAGTTAAATTCCACCCCTATCTACACTACATATGGAATTTACTCTTACAAATTTATGAGCGAAAGTTAGTTTTACAATGAAAACAATTACTTATTTGAATATATTTTTGATGTAGCTTTAGCCAGCAATATTATCTCAGATATATTCCAATTTAAAGCTTATCCACTTTTTAAGTGTAAATATAGCAGTGAATTATTATATACGCTTGGTTCTCAATTTTATACCTCTATTGTAAGCGGCATATTTAATTTCTATGTATAATAAGCTCTAAAAGTACTCATTTATGTCTTCTTCAATAGAACCAGTAATTTTTTCTATCAGCTGAATTTTTAAACCGTTAGGATCTAGAATATTTATGAACTTAACATGTGGATTTGGTCGAAAGGGACCGCTTTCAATGCCAACTCCCTTTCTCTCTAAAAACTGCATTTTTTCACTGACAGATTCCACTTCAAATCCTAATGATATATTTGTACCAAAATTGACTTCCTTGACTGTTTCATTATATATAAGCTCAATATTTGTTTCACCATCACCCAAAAATACAATTTTTACTCCAGCTTGGGGCTCCAGTCTTCTAACTATTGGAAGACCTATTATATCCTGATAAAAGCTGATAGACTGTTCTAAATTATTAACCGTCAATGTACACCAACAAAATTTCATATGCGTGTTCCTCCTTAAGTAGTTTTTAATTATATTGAAGTGTAACCATTGCATTTTAATTTTCTTGCCTCGTTATAATACTTAGATTCAATATAAAATTTTTCGATTGTAGAAAAATCTTATTACATCTGCGGTTTTTCAACGAGGAGATATTCTCACCGTCCGAAAAACAAAGCAGTATCCTCTCCTTATAGAAGTGAAGGACCTTTTTTAGGTCGTTATATGTAAATATACAACTTTGTTTATAAATTACTTTATGCAATGTAAAATATAATTATTCAATCAGCTTTATCAACCTTCACACAAATAATTGCTATGCCGTTGAATAGCAATTGAATGCTTTGTATAGAAAATTAATTTCTATTTCCACATACAATAAAATTTTAACAACTTTATTAAGCTAGAATATATTGGACTTCTTGCTTAGACTACAAACTATTTATATGCTCTACACCTACTAATAATTATAACTAGCGAAAGACTACTCTAAATAAATTTATAGACTTATTATGCTGTTTACTATATATCATATCATGGATAATACTGTTATTTAACTAAATTTTACGAAAGTTAATTTGTTACATATTATTATAATTATTTTAATATATCCTATTATTGTATTCCTTGTACTATATTCTACCATATTATTTCATTTCTCGGCAACTAATAACATAAAATTTATTTATTTTTTTTATTCTTGATGAATTATAGAGGTATATTTTCTCTGAATATACTTGTAAATAATTGATAAAAATATAGTCACTTGCCAACGTTTGATAATTATTATTGTGGTGTCAGTAGATAATTAGGTTTCCAGAAGCATACTTTAATTAGTTGCAAATACAAAGTTGCGGAGTGATTATAATGTTCACAGACAGAAGATTAACTGAAGCATACAACAATGCCAAAGTAGAGTATTTTGACAATACTTCTAAATATATTTTTTTTAGTGATTTACACAGAGGTGACGACAGTGTATCAGATGAATTTTGCAGAAATCAGAGCCTTTTTTTGCATGCTCTTGATTATTACTTTAATCAAGGCTATGTTTATGTTGAGGCAGGAGATGGAGATGAACTCTGGGAATATCCAAAATTCAAACATATTAGACTTGCTCACAGCGATGTATTTTTAGTTATCAAAAAGTTCTTTGATGATAATAGGTTAATTATGCTTTATGGAAACCATAATATTTATCTAAAAAATGAGTCCTTTGTTAAAAATAATTATTATATCTATTATGACGAATACAATCAGGATTATCATGAATTTCTTAAGGGACTTGAGCCTTTTGAAGCATTACTACTTAAGAACTCCTCTACAGGTCAGGAAATTCTGACTGTCCATGGCCATCAGGGTGATTTTATTAATGACCAATTTTGGGTAGTGGCAATGTTTTTTTTAAGATACTTGTGGCGATTCATGCATGTTGTAGGTTTTCAAAATCCATCGAGCCCTGCCAGAAACATGTACAAGAGACACAAAATCGAAAAGAATTATAAAAAATGGATTGAACGCCATGAAATGATGCTAATTTGCGGTCACACTCATAGACCAAAATTTCCAAAAAGCGAGGAATTGCCTTACTTTAATATTGGCTGCGGCATTCATACAAGAGGTATAACGGGCATTGAAATATTAGAGGGCAAAATTCTAATGGTAGATTGGAGAATACTAGCTGACAAAGATGGAGTTCTTCAGATTGAAAGGCATGTAATGAGAGGTCCTGAGCCAATTGAGAGCTTTGATTTTAATAACAATAATTTTGTTCATTAAATAGTTCAACGCGTTGTGCTAATTATTTTATGAACCTTGCAAGGTAAAATTATCGTACTAGTTACTGATAATTCCGTACAAACTTACCTAAATGGGTACCCCCAAGATATTTGTTGATCTTCACCTACAAATTCAAACAAATATCTTTAACCAAGTATCCCATTTATTTAAGTTGTACTCGCGTATAAGTAATAAGTAGTTTACCTGCAAACTGAGTTCAAAATAAATTAGCACAACGCATTAATTCATGCAATTATTTTATGTAATAAATTATCGAAATATAAATATAATACATATTTTACATCATTTTTTAGCTTTTTTCTCAATTAAACCAATAACATATCTAGAACAAATCATAAGTAAATGGTATAATTAATGCAACTAAATAAACGAAAGAAGATAATGATGAATAAGAGTTTTAGTGAATTGGGCATTTCGCCCCCAATATTAAAAGCCTTAGAAGAAATGGGCTTCGAAGCACCTACTGAAGTACAAGGCAGAGCAATACCTCATATTCTAAACAAGGAAGATTTAATTGTAATGTCCAAGACAGGCAGCGGAAAAACCGCTGTTTTTGGCGTTCCCATGCTGCAGCTGACCGATTGCAAGGCTTTGGAACCACAAGGACTGATTCTTACTCCCACGAGAGAATTAGCTGTACAAATAGACAATGATATTAAGCGATACTCAAAGCATTTAGCACACAGAACAACAGCTGTGTATGGGCAGCATAATATAAACATTGAAATTCAAGCTCTTGCCAAGGGTACTTCTATAGTTACCGGAACTCCGGGACGTGTATTTGATCATATACAACAAGGCAATTTAAAAACAAAGCATATTGGCTTTTTAGTACTTGACGAAGCTGATAGAATGCTTGATATGGGCTTCCTAGATCAGGTTGTAAAAATTATTAAAACTATTCCAAGGGACAGGGTTACCTTGCTATTTTCGGCAACAATGCCTCCCGAAATGCATAAAATATGCAGAAACTATATGAAAAATCCTGTGACTATTGAGATTGAATCACAGACTATGACTGTTGATACTATTCGCCAGGTATATTATCGTGTGAATAATAATGAGAAAAATACACAATTAAATCGTTTACTTATGCTAGAACGACCTGAGAGCTGTATAATTTTTTGTAATACCCGTTTTGCTGTTGATAGAGTTCAAAGCTTCTTATCCCGAAAAGGCTATTCATGCCAGGCATTACATGGTGATATTCCACAGGCAAGACGTCTTAAAACTATACAGCAGTTCAAGGGTGGTGAGTTCCCTCTATTAGTAGCCACTGATGTTGCAGCACGTGGTATTCATGTTGAGAGTTTATCGCTAGTTATCAATTATGATGTTCCTATAGACAAGGATAATTATGTACATAGGATTGGCAGAACTGGCAGAGCTGGAAATGATGGTCGCGCTCTCAGCTTGGTTTCAAGTGACGATATTATGAGTCTATATGAAATTGAAGAGCATATTGGAACAATGATTTCCGAGGAGGAACTGCCATCAGAGGATGTCTTTAATGAGCAAAAGGCTCAATGTGATGAATGGATTAAATCTGTTTCACACAAGAATAAAACAGCTCCTCGCTTAACTAATGATAGCAATATTAGAGAAAACCGCAAGAAGCCATCTCGAACTGCATCAGGTACAAGCACAAGGGATGTTCAAAATAAGCACTCTCACGACAAAGGCAAACAGCCATATGATAAGTATAGCAATGCTAAGTCCAAGAGTAATGCACAGAGTAATTTAACTCAGAATGAATTTAATGAACGTCAGAAGTCACAGCGTAAAGCTAATTCCAATACTGCTTTTGCTGGTAGGCCTACTGATACAGCCCCTGCAATGCAGAGCTCCACTGGCAAGACTGCATCTGGCAAGGTAATTCGCAGTAAAACTGTTAGCACAAAAGGCCGTTTAGGAACTCCAGACAGTAAAGTTGTTGCTATTGGAAATACCCAGACAGTAAATGCACAGGGACACTCCGTTGCTGCACAAAGCAAAGCATCGAAGTCAAATAAAAAGCCTCTCCTCAAACGAATTATGCAGCGTTTGTTTGGGAAGTAAGGTGTGTATCAGTATTAGCTTACTGGTACTTCCGTACAAACTTATCTAAATGGGCTACTCCCAAGATATTTGTTGAATTAGTATTGGTTCATCAAATATCTTTAACCAAGTATCCCATTTATCTAAGTTGTACTCGCGTACCAGTATAACAATAAGTAATTCACCTGCAGATTCAGTTCAAAATAAATTAGCACAACGAGTTTAAGTTAGTAATTCAATTTACATTTACTTTTCCATCTCTTCTTTTATCCTACTAAATTCATCTAAATTTTTAGCAGGAGCGGCAATAATATAATCTTTCTTAGTTTCTTGTTTATTAGTAGTTATGTATAATTTGCTAAAATCATCATTGCTTTTTATTGTACCAACCATTTTCAGTATAGGCTGACCGTCATCAACAACTGTTGTATACGCAAGAGTTCCCATTCCATTCATTATGCTTGTATCAAATGTAATTGGTATTATGTCATAATCTTTTGTATAGTCAATATTATCTATAACAATTTTACCTTTGAACACATGATTTTTATATAACTTTCCATCTATTTTAATATTAACTTGTTCACTGGCTTTAGTGTCCATATCATACTGGACTCCCTCATATTTTTCATTTATATTTGAAGGAATATTCCACCACAAAAATATTGCTGCTCCGCCTGCTATTACCACTAATAAAATAATGACAGCTATTTTTTTAATAACAAACACCCCATTTTCTGATTAGTATAAATCTATTGGTCCATTTGGAATTACAGAATAGAGTAAATTAAGCTCTTTATGCATTAGATATTCTCAAATACCTTAACTAAGTCCCAAAATGTTTTTAATATAAAAATTATACCATTAATTGTAATATATTCAATTATTATTAATATAAGTATCTTTTACAGTATTTCCACGTATTATTTCTAACAATTTTCCAAACTATAAACTACATATGAAATCAACAGCCAATCAAAAGGAGTAAAAAACAATGCTTCAATTGAAAGATATCACAAAGACCTATACCACTGGCGATTTTACGCAAATCGCATTAAATAATGTAAACCTTTCCTTCAGAAAAAATGAATTTGTTGCTATTCTTGGGGCAAGCGGTTCCGGCAAAACCACATGCTTAAATGTTATAGGCGGTTTAGACCATTATGATAGCGGTGACTTGATTATAAACGGTAAATCCACCAAATATTTTAAAGATTCCGAATGGGATGCTTACCGCAATAATAGCATAGGTTTTATTTTTCAAAGCTATAACCTTATTACTCATCTGAGCATTATTGATAATGTTGAAATGGGCATGACACTAAGCGGTGTTTCAGCTAAAATTAAGCACAAAAAAGCCGTGGAAGCTCTTGATAGAGTTGGACTAAAGGAACATATTCACAAAAAACCAAATCAGCTCTCTGGTGGTCAAATGCAGAGAGTCGCCATTGCACGTGCTCTAGCTAATAATCCTGACATAATTTTGGCTGATGAACCAACAGGTGCGCTAGATACAACTACAAGCGAGCAAATCATGGAGCTTATAGAGGAAATTGCACAAGACAAGCTTGTTGTTATGGTTACACATAACTCTGAGCTTGCTGAGCGATATGCAGACCGTATTGTTAAATTCAAGGATGGTCATGTGGTAGATGATAGCAACCCCTATGGCTCAGTGATTAAAGAGATTGGCTATAAGCTGAAAAAAACAAGCATGAGCTTTTTCACCGCTCTTAAGTTATCAGGTAAAAATATATCTAAAAAAATGTGGAGAACTACACTCACGGCCTTTGCCTCAAGTATTGGAATTATCGGGATAGCACTGATTCTGAGTCTTTCCTCGGGATTTCAGAAGCAAATTGACAAGTTTCAAAAGGATGCTTTGTCGGAATTTCCAATTATAATATCGCAGTCTGCAATGAATATGGATGAGGAAAGTATAAATAAAATGAGGGATACTTCCTTAGCCAATAAAAAGGAATACACAAATGAAAAAAAGGTATATCTTTATGACCCAGCAGAAACCTCTATCGCCCATACAAACATTATCACTGAAGATTATCTTGATTATATTAAAGCTATTGATCCCTCTATATGCAACAGTATAGGCTATACACGACTAGTTGGCATGAATTTGCTGCGCCAGATTGATGGTGAAATTAGACCAGTCACTATGGCAATAGGCATAAATGTAGCCAGCGGTGGTGAAATGGACATGCAATCCATGTCCTCTAGTATGACTAACATGACCAGTATGAATGGAATTGGTCTGACCTCCTACCCCGAAACACTGGGAAAATCTACAGAATCCTATTTAGAAAAAAATTATGATTTACTTGCAGGCTCGTATCCTTCTGATGAAACAGGTCTGGTGCTTGTGGTTGATAACCAAAATCGTGTAGATTACAATACTCTCAAAAATCTTGGATTTACTGTTGATAATGTTGATAGCATAGATTTTGAAAAAATAGTAGGAACGGAATTAAAGCTAATAGCCAATGATACTTATTATACTGAAACTGAGCTGGGTAGCTTTATCCCAGATAATGATTATGACACTATGTATAATTCTAAAGATAGCATTACTTTAAAAATAACAGGAATTATTCGTTTGAAGTCAAGCGTTTCACTAGGTGTCCTCGGCAATGGAATTGCCTATAGCGACAAGCTGGTTCAGAGAATTACTACCGATGCAAATAGCTCCGAAATAGTCATCGCTCAGCGTGAAGCAGACTACAATGTCATGACAATGGAGCAGCTGGACGAAGCCTCTAAAAGTGCATTTCTCACATATTTAGGAGGTAATTCAACTCCATTTATGATTTTTTTGTACCCCTCCAGCTTTGAAGCAAAGGATGCGGTATTAAACTATCTAAATGCTTACAACACCGGAAAGGCAGAAAAAGACACAATAATTTATACTGACCTTGCAAGCACTATCACAAAAATGACAAGTGGTATTATGAACGCTATTACATTGGTATTAATAGCCTTTGCTGCTATCTCACTAATCGTATCTCTTATTATGATTGGCATTATCACTTATATTTCAGTGCTGGAACGTACTAAGGAAATTGGTGTGCTTCGTGCTCTTGGTGCTAGAAAGAAGGATATCACTCGTGTGTTTAATGCAGAAACCTTTATAATTGGCAGCTGTTCTGGTCTTTTGGGCATTGCCATTGCGTATTTGCTTACAATACCGGCTAATATTTTAATAGAAAACATGACTGATCTGCCAAATGTTGCACAATTGAATCCTCTTCACGCACTAGCTTTGGTTGCAATTAGCGTAATACTCACACTTATTGGAGGCTCAATCCCTGCTAAAATGGCTGCTAAAAAAGACCCTGTAGAGGCATTGAGGACGGAGTAGGTGGTCATGATTTACCTAACTTATTCATTACTAAAGCCATACTATCTTTTACACTTTGCTCTCCTTCAATTCTGATAACGTCACATTTTAGCTTTTTCAGCCATTCATTATGTACGTAAAGGCTTCTCATTTTCGACCCACCGTCGTCATAAGCTGCTGCCCATTGGATAAAGGTATTATGGCTGTCATATAACTCTCCACCTAAAGAAATACGCTCTATTGGGTATCTTTTCTTTTCACGCTGCATTAACCTTTCCATACGTGCTTCTTTAGGCACATACAGAAATACAACCAAATCGTAGCGTTCTATAAGAGAATCTCCCCAGCTACAGTTAGAACCAGATAATATCCATTTCTCAGCTTTATCCAGGTCCTTTTTTATTAGCTCAAGCCTTTCATTAATAGGTCGTTTAGCTGTGTATGGTGGTTCTGTGGGAAGCCAATAATAATTATCGGTATCAAAATGTTCATACCCTAGTTCTTCACTAAGTACTTTTGCAAGTGTTGTTGTTCCTGAACCTGAAGCTCCTGTGATATGTATGTGTTTTTTCATAAGTATTGTCTCCTAACATAAATAGTTCTGCTAGTACTATTTTAGAATAGTATTTAGATATACATTTAGTAGATATATACCTGTTGATGTGTTATCCTTATATTAGTAAATTACCGCGTTGTGCTAATTATTTAATGAACCTTGCAGGGTAAAATTATAATAATAGCTTAGTGATACTTTCGTAAAAGTATAAGCTAAAGGCAAATTATTGTACTGATTTACTGGTATTTTTCCGTACAAACTTACCTAAATGGGATACTCCAAAGATATTTGTTGAATTAGTATCGGTTCATCATAGTTAATTATACCACAAGCTAAATTAACACCAATAATAGCTATATTAAAAGCATTAGAGTAATTTGGAGATGATAATCATGAAAGAAAAGATATATGAATCAGAACGAGGAAATGTACATTATTGGGTATCAAATGATAAAACAAATGATTTGCCATGGATAATCTTTCTTCCAGGCTTGACTGCCGGACATAATTTGTTTGATAAGCAAATAGAGTACTTTCGCAGCAAATATAATTGTCTAGTGTGGGATGCCCCAGCTCATGGTAAATCACGTCCATACGCTATGGATTTTACGTTGGATGAAGTGGCAAAGGTCTTACATGAAATTATTCAGCTAGAACAAATTGAAATGCCAATTATAATTGGGCAATCCTATGGAGCATATGTCACTCAAGCATATCTTTCATTGTATTCAGAACCCATACGGGGATTTGTATCCATTGATTCATGCCCATTGCAAAAGAAATATTATTCCAAATGGATTCTCTGGTGGCTTAAGCATACAGAAGGAATGTATCGTAGCATTCCGTGGAAATTGCTTATTAAATGGAGTGTTGTCGGACTGGCTACAAGCCATTATGGTCGTCAAAATTACAAGAGCGATATAGAAGCTTATCAAAAGAAGTATTTTTGCAAATTAGCAGGACGAGGCTTTTACACAGTAGCAGAAGCAATTGAGCTTGACCGTCCTTACCCCATTACTTGCCCAATCCTTCTACTTTGTGGTGAAAAGGATGCTGCCGGCTTTACAAAAAACTATAATAAGCAATGGAGTAAAGGTGAAGGATACGAACTAATAATGGTTCCAAATGCAGGTCATAATTCAAACACAGATGACCCAGATTTTGTGAACCGTTCAATTGACACTTTTTTGCAAAAACTGTAGCATATCACAATGTTAAATAACAGACCACATAAGGAATGGACCAACAATCTTTAAATCCAAACTCCATTTCCGCTTCGCTTAAATGAAATAATGTCAGTCATTTTTTTATTTAGTTCATTTTAGTTAAAC
>JAEWZA010000275.1 GCA_023395575.1 Bacillota bacterium | reverse complement strand
GCATTAGATATTCTATCTTTTATAATTTTTTATAAAATACCTATCAACAGTTATATTAAATTTTATAGAAAAAGACAAGAAGCAACGTATATTTTTTCTGAGATAGGTGTACAGCTTGCTGATGAGAACCAGAAAAGTTATGATTGGAGTTTATTTATAAATGCTTATGAAACTCCAACTGCTTTTATATTATCTGATGTAAATATGAACTACTACATCTTTCCTCGAAGATTTTTTGAAAAAACTTCGGATATAGAAATTTTAGAAAAATTATTGTCAGAAAATATTAAAAATTTTAGGAAAATATAATATAAAATGGGGAATAATGTAATGTGCAAATATGGAAATAATTGTTTTTGTATAGGTATGAATTCTAGAGAAAATACGAGGATTTTTTAGAAAAAAGTGTAATTAATCATTTCGCTATTTTAAAAAAAATACATTAAAAAAAAGAGAATTACATATAAAATGATAGAAATTTAGTAACTGATAGGGAAGATTAATATATTTTGTAAAAAACTATTCCTTTTATTGACATACCATGGTAAAATAGAGGATAATTAGTACATCTATGGGGGATTAGTATATGCCGAATAGAACTGAAGATAATTTCTTAAATCGATATTTTGAGAAAAAAGAACAATCATTAGAGAGCAGTAAATATATGTCATATTTTAAAATGATAACAGTTATTATTTGCTTGCTAATATATGTAGCTATATTAATAGTAGAAACACGCGATATATCAGAAACTGTTACAGGTATTCTTGCTCAATTTCAAGTAATGATATCTGTTTATTTAGTTGTTAGTGCAGTAAAAAATGGATATATTATTGGTGTTTCTATTAATGTTATTCAATTCCTTTTAGTTGCTATAAATGTATTTTCTAGAGGTAATGTAAGATCAGCACCTGGTATGATACTTCCTATATGTACTATTATCACTATAACCATTATATATGTTTTTAGCAGACGCCTTAATCAAAAGTATGAAGAGATAAAAGAACAAAAGGAGGAGCTTGTTACTCTTTATGAAGAACTTGCTGTAACAGAGGGCGAATTATTTAATCAGAACAAACAGCTACTTGAATACAATCAGGATATGAAGGAAAACGAAGAGAAGCTTAATTACCTTGCTTTTTTTGATGTATTAACTGAGCTTCCAAACCGTAAAATGATTATAAATAGATTGGATATATTAATTACTTTATCTCTGGAAAAAAAGATGAAATTTGCAATGATTTTTATTGATTTGGATAATTTCAAAAGAATTAATGACTCTATGGGCCATCATGCTGGAGATGTATTGCTACAAGAAGTTGCATTAAGGTTAAAAGCTGCTATTCATCCGGATGATATGTTAGGTCGTCTAGGGGGAGATGAATTTGCATTAATAATTCAAAGGCAATTAGAAGAAGATGAAATATTAGACTATCTCGAAAAATTGAGAAAAGAGATTTTAAAGAAATTTTTTATTGAAAACACTGAACTTTCTATAAGCGCAAGTTTTGGAATATCTGTCTATCCTAGAGATGGTGATAATTCTACAGATCTTTTAAAATGTTCTGATACAGCAATGTATAAAGTTAAAGAAGATGGAAAAAATGGTGTTCAGTTCTTTAATAAAGAGATGAAGGACAGAATATTTATGAGGATGGAGCTTGAAAAGAGACTTCTGGCATCAATTGAGAATGATGAGCTCTACCTTGTGTATCAGCCTCAATACAAATCTGACACAAAGAAACTCAGGGGATTTGAAACTCTAATAAGGTGGAACTCACCAGAGTTAGGATTTGTCAGCCCAGTTACGTTTATACCTGTAGCAGAAGAAACGAAATTTATTAATATTATGGGAAGATGGATTCTTAAAACAGCATGTACTAAATTTAAAGAATTACAAGATAAGTATCATTTTAATGCAGTTTTATCTGTTAATATTTCAGCTGTACAAATAATGGAACCATCGTTTGTGCAAATGATAAAAAAAGTACTTGAAGAGACTGGAGTTCGACCATATAATCTAGAAATAGAAATTACTGAGTCAATATTTATTTCATCAATGGATTACGTTATAAGTGTTTTAAATGAATTAAAGGAGATTGGAATCAATATAGCACTAGATGACTTTGGTACTGGATATTCATCATTAAGTTATCTTCAATTGCTTCCGATAGATACTTTAAAAATTGACAAGGTATTTATTGACAGTATTGTAGGGAAGGGAATAGATAAACACATTGTAGGCCCTATAATTTCATTAGTTCATCAAATGGACATTTCTGTCGTTGCTGAAGGTGTTGAGAATTCCATGCAATTAGAATATTTAAAAGAGCATAACTGTGACTGTATTCAAGGTTATATATGGGGAAAACCGCTTAATGAAGAAGACCTAAATAAGTTGCTTTATCAATTGACTTTTGGAGAAGCAAAAGAGAGTATGTTGGGGAAATCTATAAGTGAAGCAATATAAATATAAAAATAAGGTCAACATTATGTCCGATAGATAAAATAAAATTCTAATTGTCCTAAGGAGTACCTAAAATATTCTAGATATTATAAATAAGCAAAGGTAAAAGTTAAATGTAAATACACATGAGTTGCAAATAAGTGGTTCATATTACTTTACCTCTTTCATATCAGGACGCACAAGTATTGTGCTATGTTCTGTTGCTGAGCCAAGTATTACTGACATTATTCAATTCGCCACAAGTCCCTGTTATACTTTTTTTACACAGAACAATATAAGAATGACAGGACTTGGCAGCTTATAATTATAAGCACTCACTTATGGAATGAACAAATTAGTTTATTTCAACTTTCCCAGCTTAAATTGTATATGTTCAACATTATTAAATGAAAAGTAATATAATTTACTAAAACGGGCTGCTGCAAAACAACATTTTCTGTATACTGATGTCTATTGCAAGAAATAGTACGCGAGTGCAATATATATCTAATTGCGAAGCTCGGTTAGAAATTGATGCTAGAAATAGTAGGTGAAGAACAAGTATTGTAGCCGGCACAGCGGAAGTAAGTTGCTGTAAGTATTAACCCGAGACAGGATTTCGAGTTTTATACGGTCGGCGGAAGTGCTTGTTCTACACCGCAATTATTTCAGTGTCAATTTCGGGAGCGAGCCATAGATATTATATTGCACGGGAGTACTATTTAAGCAGTTTACTGTTGATATATATTATTTCTTGTATTGCAACAGCTCCTTGACCATGGATTACTTTTCATCGTTAAGTTGTTTTAGAAAAAGTCCCATGAATTAGTTGGGTTAACAAAGCTTGCTGATTTTAGAATTTACCCAAAACAAATCTGGTCATTATATATTTGATTTTACCCATTCGCTCAAATGTAGTATTTAGTAAGATTGATATAAATTCAAGTAATGCTTGTTTTTCTTGAATGGTCAATAAGGCTTTGCTATATCTTGCATTTACATAATGATTTGTTATTTTTATGAAGTTTGTTTTATTAAAAGAATAGCTCTTAAAGTCAAATCTTTTTTCAACCCTTAATCCAAATTGAGTGGGCGTTTCTCCTGGATCATAAACAATATTTTGAGTTCGCAAAACTTTTAATATATAGTTATATGCTAAAAGAACTGATGTGTTCGGTTCGGCTTTTTTTATTCTTCTTATACTAAAATAAGACTTGAGAATATTTATTGAAACCAATGAAATAAAGGCAAGTAAGATTATACCAATAGGTATAGCTATTATTAATAATACTAAAAACGTTCTATTAGTGGTATTATCAGCAGCGGTATTTGATTCACTATTGTCATAGCTTATATTCGAACTATTTCTTTTTTTCTCCATCATTTCCAAGTATTCTAAATAACTTTTATATCCTGCGTTATCCATGTTATCAGCATAGGATTGTGATGTGATAGTAGTATCATAATACATTCTTGCAACAAAGGAAGCAGTAGGTTCAAAGGGAATCCAACCAAACCCTTCAAAGTAAACTTCCACCCATGCGTGAGCTTGCTCATTTGTAACTTTGTAAACTCCATTTTCAGATGAAGGAGGCATAATATAGCCTTCGACATATCTAGAGGGGATATCTATGCATCTAAGCAATATTGCCATAGCTGATGCGTAATATGTACAATATCCTTTTTTTCCTTCAAAGAGGAAATACTCAACAAAATCTTTATCTCTGGGAGTATTACCAGGATTCAAGGTGTAATCATAGTTACTTGATAAATATGTTTCAATAGCTTTTGCTCTATCATAATTGTTGTCTAAATCTTTTGTCAGATCTTGAGCCAATTGTTTGACTCGTGGCGTTATAAAGTAGGGTATTTGAGTATAGCGCTTGTATATCTCATCTGTTTTGTATATCAAATCATTGATTGCTTTTGTTGATATAATTCTATTGTTAAATAGAGTTGAAGCTCTATCAGAATTTGGGATTCTAACTAAGGTTGATATTATGTTAGTTGAATTTATCGTTTTATTCATATTAAAAAGTTTTTGATAATATCCTTTTTGGCTCTTTCTTAAAATATCTTTTAGTTCATCGCTATTTAAAATTATATTATTGTATTCTAATGAATAGGAAAAGCCTCTATGTTGTTTTCCACTAGAAGAAATTATTTGCTCATTATCGATAAAAAGAGTTTGATAAGTCCGGAAATTAATATTATTAACTTTTATTGGTGTGAAAATAGATTTTGTTTTCAGATTTACAAATTCTATTTCTGCTTTTGAAGGTTTATAGATTTTATCATTTTTATAAACACCAGTTTCAATATAAACTCCGTCGGTAAATTCTTCAGCATCTTGATTAATTTGGACAGAAAAATTACTACTTGATGCTCCTAGCTCTGTTAATTGTTCGTTATCATCATACCAGCTATATCCATTGTAAAAAGCTTTTGAGGATGCCTTAAGATATAACTTTGAGGATTCTGATTTAACATTCATTACGTGGGTTTTACTCTGCTTTATATTTCCACCTAACCTGCTCTTGCTTCCAAAACCAGTTGCATTAAATGAAAAATATTCAAAATCTGATCTTTCATTATCCACAAAATAATCTATACTTTGATCAATTTTAGAATCAAGCCATGGAAACTCTATTCTTTTATCATTAATGGGAAGGGATAAACTAAAAGCTATTACAAATAGACAAACAGGCAGAATACAAATAAGGTACAAGAGTTTATTTCCGATATCATAGGATAATTCTGTACTTCTTCTCATTAACACATTGAAGAAATAGTATAATAAAAAAGAAAATAGAAAAAGAATAAAGGAAATATCACTCGCAAATATATCAAGCTGCAGTTGGAAAAAAAACACGCTAAAGAGCATAATTGTTAGAATATAAAAATTGTATGCCTTTAAAGTTAATATATAAGTAAATAGCGTGATCAGAAATGAAAGAGAAATCAAGATTATATTAATATATAAAGTGGAGCTCCCATCATTAAATCCATTAAGAAGATCAACAAACCAATTATAGTAATTATTTATCCAATTTCCTGCATTAATAACCCCAATATTATAAATAATATAAAGTAATCCTATTATTGAAATAATGCAAAATACTATAAAAGACACTATTGTAGTTATTTTGTTTCTGAACATTACATAAAATAGCAAGGTAAACGGTATAACAAATAAAAATATCTTTACACTTAAGTGGGTTGTCATAAATAACGAAGTATATAAAGTTTGACAAATACTTGAGGCCATAAGCATAATAAGGACTAAATTTGCTAAAATGCTAAGTTTATTTTCACGTATCATAAGTTTCTAACCTCCAAGTACAGCGTTTAAGTTATCATCTGGATTGATAGTATATGCTCGCACACCAATTTCAGGTAAATTATCAAGAATCTCATCTATAATTTCATTTTTTTCGTTAACTAACAATCTGGGAGAAACATAAATAAGACATATAGAATGATTTGACATTTGAGCATTATAAATCTCGTTATATAAATCAATATCTAGAATACTTGTAAATATAATCATATCATTCAAATTGTTTCGGCTTTCATAATGCAACTTCACGATATCAGCTAAAGAAACCTGCTGTTTAAATTCTATTGAGGATAATGTTTTGTAAATCAAATCAAACTCGGCTTGATTAGCTGCTTTTATAACTTCAAGCTTCTGATCGAAATACATATAATTTATAGCTGCATTTTTAAATAAATAATATTGTACAACTGAAATAACGGCTTCTATTAATTTATCTTCGATGATAATATTTATATCTTCTGAATACTTGCTGTGCCTTAAGTCCAATAGTATATTTAAATTTACGTCGGTGGTGCTTTGATAATTTTTAATCATAAGCTGATTGCTTTTTGCAGTTTGCTTCCAGTGAATTTTTCTTAGGCTGTCACCATATATGTAATTTCTTAAATCTTTAATATTGCTAACATCCTCAACTAAACCTAATGAAAAGTTTTGAGAATCTGAACAGCTATTTGAAAATATATCAAATTTACTTAGGTATATAATGTTTGGATAAACTAAAATCTTTTTTGATTCAGGAATTTTATATTTTAATCGGATAAGTCCTAAAAAATCCTCTATGTATATATCACTGATACCAATTTCATATTGCCCTCTGTATTTACATACCATATCAAAGACAAACTCTTTTTTAGAGAATGGGGTAATTGCAAGGCTTTGAGAATAGCTGTCAGCGTTAAAATGAGAATGTGATCCAAAAAACGAAACAAATACATAAGGAAAAATTAAAATATCTTCATTGTAAAGCTTAACAATTAATTTAAGACTTTCTCCTTTTACAATTATTCGCTTTTCAATGTCTTGAATAAACTTAATTCTTACATATACATATATGGTATAACCAATTGAAACAATTAGCAGTGTTATAAGAGTATTAAAAAAGAAGGAGGAAACAAAGCCACCATAGTTATATTTAAATATTATTGATACTATAAACAAAAATATAAAGGTAATTCTATTTTTTTTCATAATTATACCCGTTTCCCATACTTTTTTGTACTTTAAACTTTATCTACCAATGGAATATATACCTTTTCTATAATTGAGGTTAATATATCATATGCTGACATTTTCTTCAGCTTCGCTTCCTGTTTTAATAAAATTCGGTGACAGAGAGTAGGCAAGAGCATTTTTTTTATATCTTCAGGAAGTACATGATCTCTCCCATTATAATATGCCCAAGCTTGTGCGGCACGACAAACAGCAAGTGAACCTCTAGGGCTTGAACCAAGAGCAATAAAATCATTTCTCCTAGTTAAATTAACTATTTCAACAACATAATTTTTTAGAGTGTTATCAATATGTACTTGCTTAACTTCATTTTGCATATTAATAATATCAGAACTATCAACAACTGGCTTTAGTGTTTCCAATGGATTGTCCTGTAAAAACCTAGATAATATATAAACTTCTTCGCCTGCTTCTGGATAGCCTAGAGATATTTTCAGGAAAAATCTATCCATTTGTGCTTCTGGTAGTGGATAAGTACCTATATAATCTATAGGATTTTGCGTTGCCAATACCATAAAAGGCTTTGGAAGTTTGTATGTAGTTCCATCAACAGTAACTTGCTTTTCCTCCATAATTTCCAATAAACTGGATTGAGTTTTTGGGGATGTTCTGTTAATTTCATCAGCTAATAATATCTGACACATAGCACTACCGGCTCTGTATTCAAATTCACCATTTTTCTGATTGTAAATAGAAAAACCTGTTATATCAGAAGGGAGAACGTCTGGAGTAAATTGAATTCTTGAGAAAGAAGCAGAAATTGATTTTGCCAATGCTGATACAAGACTTGTTTTACCAACACCAGGAACATCCTCTAGTAAAATGTGACCGTTGCAAATAAGAGCTATTAGGGTTAGTTCTATTGCATTTCTTTTTCCAACAATAACTTTTTCAACATTGTCGGCAATTTTTCTTAAAAGAACAGAGTTTTCATTCATAATAACCTCCACGCCTACTTTGGGCATAAAAATTTGGTAAAGAACTCGTGTAGGTACGCAGTAATTTTCACTGCTACATCCACCTAAACTACAAAAACCACTTGTGGTTTTTGCGGCTCGAAAATGCACTATGTTGATACAAACTATTGTTTCGAGCTGATAACCTCCACGCCGACTTACGGCATAAAAATTTATCTTGAGTATTAATTGTTTTATGACTACTAAAATAATACATGTTAATTATAATAAACAATTCATATTTATACCATATAAAAATTTATCTTTACAAATAAATTTACAAAAAGGCAAAAAGATACAAATTAAAGGAAAAGTATAGAAAAGTGCAAATATTTACACCACTGGTATCACTTTTAATTTAATTATCCAACCCTCCCAGTAGAATTGAAGGTGTTTATAATTATCAACAAAACATTGATAATGTTTGAATGCCGATAGATTTTTGGGGTGGGAAAGTTGAGTTGATTAATAAAACTATTTATTTACAATAAACAAAAAATGTGCTAATATACATGAGTACAAATTGCATTAAGAATATGTTAAATTGTATATATTTAATGTAATTTCTTAGTGCTTTAACCATAAACTCCGTTTTTGGGTTCTCCGTCCAATTACCTGGTTTATGGCGATTAAATATTAATTTTGGAGGTAAATATGGTTAAGGAAACAAAACAAGAAATTATTACAAAGTATCAGCTGCACGAAGGTGATACAGGTTCACCAGAGGTTCAGATTGCTATTCTTACAGAAAGAATCAATCACCTCAATGAACACTTGAGAACTCATAAGAAGGATCACCATTCAAGAAGAGGTCTTCTAAAGATGGTTGGTGCTAGAAGAGGTTTACAGAACTATCTTATGAAAAATGATATTGAAAGATATCGTGCAATCAATGAAAAGCTAGGTCTAAGAAAATAATGCTTTTTGAAATAGGCAGGCTTACGGCTTGCCTATTTTAATGTTTGATGTCAAAACTTTGAGATTTTTTATTTGTGGAAATATTTAAAAGAACTCATAATTTATAATATGAACAAATTTTTGTAATAATACTAACAAGATATAAAAAACGGCATATGACTATGGACGGAAGAAGGTAGATTGTACGCCAATTTGAATTTGACGCAGAATCAACATGCTACATGTCTATAGTTTTTAATTAGCTTATAAAACTATAAAACATTGGAGGAGTAACATGTTTAAAACATTTAGTATGGAACTAGCTGGTAGAACCCTTACTGTTGAAACAGGGAAGTTAGCTCAATTAGCAAATGGAGCGGCACTAGTAAAATATGGTGACACAGCGGTAATGTGTACAGCTACAGCATCTCAATCACCAAGAGATGGTATTGACTTCTTTCCCCTTAGCGTTGATTATGAAGAGCGTTTATATTCAGTAGGTAAGATTCCAGGCGGTTTTACTAAAAGAGAAGGAAAGCCTACAGATAAGGCGATTCTTACCTCAAGAGTAATTGACCGACAAATCAGACCACTATTTCCTAAGGATTTGAGAAATGATGTAACTGTAATTAGTACTGTTATGTCAGTTGAACAGGATAATTCGCCTGAAGTGGCATCTATGATAGGTGCTTCAATAGCATTAAGCATATCTGATATACCTTTTAATGGTCCAACTGCTGGTATTGTTCTAGGATTAATAGATGACGAAGTAATTATTAATCCAAATGAAGAACAGCGTGAAAAGAGCAAGATGTATGTTACACTTGCAGCATCAAAGGAAAAAATCGTTATGATTGAAGCAGGAGCAGAAATGGTTCCTGATGATGTAATGCTAGATGCTTGCAAAAAAGGTCATGAAGTCATAAAAGAAATTTGCGATTTCATTGAAAGCATAGTAAAAGAAGTAGGTAAGCCAAAATTCCAATATGAATCAGCAGCAGTACCTGAAGATTTATTTGCAACTGTTAAGGAATTGGGCTATGAGAAAATGCGTACAGCTGTATTGGCAGTTGATAAACAGGATAGAGATATAAAAGTGAGTGCTTTAACACAAGAAATTCAAGAGGCTCTTGCTGAACAGTTCCCTGATATGCAGGGTAAAATAAATGAATGTATGTACAAGCTTCAAAAGAAGGTAGTTCGTGAATACATCTTAAAAGAAGGCAAGCGTGTTGACGGAAGACCTTTAGATCAAATCAGACCACTTAGTGCTGAAGTTGGAATACTGCCTAGAACTCATGGTTCAGGTTTGTTCCAGAGAGGTCAAACACAGGTATTAACAACTTGTACTCTTGGAGCAATGGGCGATGTTCAGAAGATGGATGGTATAGATACAGAAGAAACAAAGAGATACATGCACCATTATAATTTCCCAGGCTATAGCGTTGGAGAAGCAAAAACATCAAGAGGACCTGGACGTAGAGAAATAGGACATGGTGCTTTAGCAGAAAGATCCTTGCTACCAGTACTTCCTTCTGAAAAAGACTTCCCTTATGCTTTCAGACTTGTTTCAGAGGTATTAATGTCAAATGGTTCTACTTCACAAGGAAGTGTTTGTGGAAGTACATTGGCTTTAATGGACGCAGGTGTTCCAATTAAGGCACCAGTTGCAGGTATTTCTGCTGGGTTAGTTACTGACGAAGAGAATCCAGATAATTTTGTTACTTTTATGGATATCCAAGGTATAGAGGATTTCTTTGGAGATATGGATTTCAAGGTTGCAGGAACAACTGAAGGAATTACTTCTATTCAGATGGATATAAAGGTTGACGGATTAAGCTACGAAATAATTCGCCAAGCTTTTGAGCTTACAAGAAAAGGACGTTTGCAGATAATTAATGATGTTATTTTGAAGGCTATTCCAGCTCCTAAAGAAGAACTGTCTGAATATGCTCCAAAAATCATTACAACTTATATTAATCCTGAAAAAATTAGAGATGTTATTGGACCTGGTGGAAAAATGATTAACAAAATCATTGCAGAAACTGGTGTTAAGATTGATATTGAAGAGGATGGTAGAGTATATATTTTAACATCTGATGCAGATGCAGCACAAAAAGCATTGAGAATAATACAGGGTATTGCAAAGGATATAGAACCTGGTGAGATATTTATGGGCAAGGTTGTAAGAATTACTACATTCGGTGCTTTTGTTGAAATACTACCTGGAAAAGATGGGCTTGTTCATATTTCAAAGCTTGATTCCAAGAGAGTTGATAAAGTTGAGGATGTTGTAAGTATAGGTGATGAACTGCTTGTAAAGGTAATGGAAATTGACAAGCAAGGACGAATTAATCTTTCCCACAAAGACGCTTTATCAGAAAACAGCTAGACATCAAGAAGATTTTTATACTATCTTTTATTATGTGGGCGTAGACGGTTGTTTACGCCCCAATTATTATTTAAACACACCTCCTTAACAAGGAACAGTGTTAATAAATTGATAGGTTAATGCTTGATAAATAGAAAATGTAGTAGAATTAATTTAACTACGGAGGATTAAATGTTCAAAAAGAAAGTATTAGATAATGGAGTACGACTTGTATATGAGAACATTCCATATGTAAGATCTGTATCTGTTGGAATATGGGTTGGTACTGGTTCTAGAAGTGAAGATTTAAATAACAATGGAATTTCGCATTTTATTGAACATATGCTTTTCAAAGGAACAACAAATCGTTCAGCACGAGAAATAGCAGCCACTATTGACGCTATAGGCGGCCAAATAAATGCTTTTACGGGAAAAGAGTGTACTTGCTACTATACTAAGACACTTGATACTCATCTTGATATTGCTTTGGATGTATTGTCTGATATGTATTTTAACTCAAAATTTGAGAATTCGGATATAAACACTGAGAAAAAAGTTGTAATTGAAGAAATTGGCATGTATGAAGATACTCCTGAGGAGTTGGTACATGATATATTTTCTGAAATGGTTTGGCGTGGAAACTCATTAGGCTATCCTATACTTGGGACTCAAAATTGTATAAATAAGTTTAATAAAAAAATGATTAAGCAGTATATGAATGAGTATTACACCCCATATAATACTGTTATTTCCGTTGCAGGTAATTTTGATGAGAGTGAATTATTAGATTATGTCACAAAGTATTTTGGGGACTGGAAATTCGATGGCCAGTTTAATTTAAATTACTCTCCTGTAGATTATTTAGTTGATGTAGATATTCGTCGTAAAGAAACAGAACAGGTACATTTATGTATGGGCTTTGACGGGATACAGCATGGAGATGACAGAATATATCCATTACTTGCCCTAAATAATATATTTGGTGGTGGAATGAGTTCTAGGCTATTTCAAAATATAAGAGAGAAAAAAGGATTAGTTTACTCAATATATTCATATCCGTCAACATATATGGGAGCAGGGCTATTTATGATTTACGCTGGTATGAATCCAGAATATTTACAAAAAGTATTAGACCTAACAAAAAAAGAAATTAAACTATTGGTCAAAAACGGTATAACACAAGATGAGCTAAGTAAGTCAATAGATCAATTAAAGGGCAGTTATCTATTAGGACTTGAGAGCATTGGAAGTAGAATGAACAGTATTGGTAAGTCTGAGTTAATGCTTAAAAAAATTGAAACTCCTGAGGAAGTAATTTCAAAGATGGATAGCATAAAGATTGATGATGTATATGAAATAATTGAAAGCATATTTAAGTATGAAAAGATAAGCTTATCAGCAGTAGGCAATCTAAAAAGCGAAATAGTTTTATAAAGTGAGACTTCTTAAACACACCTGATAATATTAGGTGTGTTTTTTAAAGTGCAAGAAAATATCTCCCAATTCTATAAGTGATCGAAAAATTTCATTTTAATTCTAGTTGTTATAAAACTTGTACAGGCACTTGGTATTTACTTAGTACATAAGATATACTAGTCGTCATAATTGGTATATTATTCAATTATATCGAGGCACACTTTTATAAGTGACTGTTACTGCTTTGATTTTCAGGTGGTGAGGATATCTCCAGCCTCGCTTACACACCGATGATACAATGAAATTTTTCTACAATCAAAGAAGTTTTTTGGTGTAAAAGTTATACTAAAAAGGGCGTGGAAACTTAGTATTGAAAAACGTTTGAGGACTTCGTTCGGCAATTATTATAAGATGAGGAGGACTTTAAGTGGGAGACAAAAAATTTAGCATTATAGGCGGAGACTTAAGAAGTGTAAAATTGGCTGAGTTGATTGCTGCTGAAGGCAAATCTGTTAATATATATGGCTTTAGTAATGCAGGCTTCGAAATAAAATTAAAGCAAAGTAATACTATTGCGGATGCAATTAACGAGACTGATGTTGTAATTGGACCTATACCATGTTCAAATGATAATGAGTTATTAAATGCACCATTTCATAAAGATAAAATATATATTAACGAAATATTCAAATGTATAAATAAAAACCAATTGTTTATTGCTGGTAGAATAAGTGATAAAATCAGCCATATGGCACAGGTTTACAATGTTTATACAGTTGATTTATTAGAAAGAGAAGAAATGGCAGTGTTAAATGCAATTCCAACAGCAGAGGGAGCAATTCAAATAGCATTAGAGGAAATGCCCACTACTTTACATAATAGTAATGCACTAATTCTTGGCTTTGGTAGAATAGGCAAAACTTTAGCTAAAGTGCTGACAGGAATGGGTGCAAATGTCTTTGTAGAAGCAAGAAAATACTCAGATTTAGCCTGGATAAAGAACTATGGCTATAAGCCAGTTTTATTGAGTGAGCTATCTAATACTGTAAAATCAATAAATGTTCTGTTCAATACCATACCATCTATTATATTAAATAATGAAATATTAAAAGCTTTAAATTCTAATTGTTTAATTATAGATTTAGCTTCTAAACCGGGTGGGGTAGATTTTGAAAAAGCTAAGGAACTTGGCTTAAAAGCAATATGGGCGCTCTCGCTTCCAGGTAAAGTTGCTCCTGTAACAGCTGCAGAATTTATTAAGGACACCGCTTACAATATTATCGAAGAGTTGGGGGTATAACAATGCTACTTGAGGGAGTAAGAGTTGGATTTGCAATTACAGGTTCATTTTGTACCTTTACTAAAATAATTCCACAGATTGAAATTTTAGTAAAAGAGGGTGCGGATGTATTACCTATTATTTCTGAATCTGTAGATAAATTTGATACAAGATTTGGAACAGCAGATGATTTGAAAAAGAAATTAACACTAATAACAGGCAAGAAACCTATTAGTACAATTGTTGAGGCTGAACCAATAGGTCCTAAGGGTTTACTAGATATATTAGTGATTGCACCATGTACAGGTAATACTATAGCGAAAATAGCAAATGCTGTAACTGATGGACCAGTTACAATGGCGTGTAAAGCACACCTTAGAAATATGCGTCCTGTTGTTGTAGCAGTTTCAACAAATGACGGGTTAAGTGCAAATGCTAAAAATATTGGAACTTTACTTAATATGAAAAATATATATATGGTTCCGTTTGGTCAGGATGATCCAATAAAAAAATGTACTTCATTAGTTGCAGATTTTGAACAGATATTGTTTGCAGTTCAGAGTGCATTACAAAGTATTCAAATGCAGCCAGTACTGATTGGTAAGAATATTTAAATATTTATAATTTAGTTTAAATAAAAAGCTTATATCTAATACATATGTAATATATGTATTTAGTGATATAGGCTGTTTTTTTATTAAAAAATAATTTATTCCGGATTTAATTACGTTATGTTGTAATGATGTTATTACTAAAATTGAATATTTAAAGAGTGTTTGTGTATTTATTTTGTTAAAAAATATATACTAATATAATGTAATGCTATTACTTTTTAAAATTTTTTATAGAGCCATTATAAAGTAATTCTTTTTATTAATCACATTTTAAGGCTTCATTTAATGTCGTATATAGCTCAAATTGTATAGCAATGTGAGCTTAGTAGTATAATATAGCAAGCTGAATTTTAATACATTTTTTAAATATTATATTAAACAAATTTTTAAAAAAGAGGTACAAATAAATTGAATAACAATACACAAACACCAGATACACAGCCTGTAGAGAATGAAAACCAAAATAATGAAGTTCAACAAATAAAGGAATTAGGCACAACAAATTTACCTCAGGAAGAAAGCAATATCCATTGTCTATCTATAATAGGACAAATTGAAGGACACATCCTTTTGCCACCTCATAATAAGACTACAAAATACGAACATGTTATTCCTCAATTGGTTGCTATTGAAGAAAGTAAGCAAATTGAAGGCTTATTATTGGTTCTAAATACTGTAGGAGGAGATGTTGAGGCAGGGCTGGCAATATCTGAAATGATTGCAAGCTTATCAAAGCCTTCGGTTTCTATAGTATTAGGTGGTGGACACAGCATTGGAGTTCCTATGGCAGTTTCAGCTGATTACTGTTTTATTGCTAGTTCAGCAACGATGACAATACATCCTATCAGGCTTAATGGCATGGTTATAGGCGTGCCTCAAACATACGAGTATTTTAATAAAATGCAGGAGAGAGTTGTCAAGTTTGTATGCAGTCATTCAAACATTACAAAAGAGAAGTTTAAAGAACTTATGCTCAAAACAGGGGAATTAGCTAATGATGTTGGTGTAGTTTTGTTTGGTGAGGAAGCAGTTCAAACAGGCTTAATTGATGCTGTCGGCGGCTTGTCAGATGCAATTGCCAAGCTTAATGAACTAATAGAAGAAAATAGAAAGAAAAAGGCTGAAACAAATCCAGGAGGTCTTTTACAATGATTTTTTATTCTATTTATGATACGAGTTTTGTTTTTGGAAACCGAGGCTTTGATGATGTTTCAACAAATACTAGTTTTTGTGAAATGAATGTTGATGGAGTCATGGTACAGGTTTCTAGGTCAAATAATTCAGAATTACGGATAGAGAGAATATTGAGTACAAATCCTAAAGACTTTCTAAATCCTAAATTACAGCCGGGCTCTGTAGTTTAGTATTCTGATTTATTGCTATGGAGGCCACAAATCTGTTGATATGCAAAATATTTAGACAAATATTGAAATGGATCTGCTGCAAAACAATAAATAATATATCAACAGTAAACTGCTTAAATATTACTCCCGTGCAATATATATCTATGGCTCGCTCCCGAAAATGACGCTGAAATAAATGCGGTGAAGAACAAGCACTTCCGCTGACCGTATAATCAAGGCATACTGTCTCGGGTTAATACTCACAGCTACTTACTTCCGCTGTGTCGGCTAAAATACTTGTTCTTCACCTAATATTTCTAGCATCAATTTCTAACTGAGGTCATTTAACCCAATAAATAACTTAATGGATTTGTGTTTTTTGAAACTATAAAGAGTGGGTTATATTAATCAAACATAAAAAATGAAATGTTCTCAATTATTTTTAAAGCACAGGGATTTAATAAAATTTAAACCTATTTGACTGTACCTGCTTCAAAATCAATAGTTTTATTTATTCGATAACCTGTTCCACTGAATTTAGCTACAAGTGTTCCATCCTCATCAAGCACTTCGACATCGCAGCCACAAATTTTCTTTTCAGCAGAGGTTTCTTTAGCTTGGGCTGTAATAACACTTCCTTTTGGAGCTTTAAAATAAGTGATACTGCAATTGATTCCGACAGTAGCAAGTCCATTAGAGTTTGTTGCTGCGGCAAAAGCAAAATCTGCCAAGGTAAATATAACACCACCTTGTACAGCATCCAATCCATTCAAATGCTTATCTGCAAGCTTCAAGCTGGTAACGGCATAGCCTGATTTAACTTTTATAAGCTCAATTCCAACATAATGAGCAAAT
Source organism: Bacillota bacterium (assembly GCA_023395575.1). Taxonomy (GTDB): domain Bacteria; phylum Bacillota; class Clostridia; order Acetivibrionales; family DSM-1351; genus Ruminiclostridium. The sequence continues at coordinate 15,174 of JAEWZA010000275.1, read as the reverse complement.
CTGTCTTTTTCAAAGAACTTTATTATATCTTTTTCCATTATTATCTCCTTGTAAGCATAGTTATAAGTAACACAAATTCACCATATAAAAAATCCATAGTCCTCAGTTAGCGATTTAAAGTAGTAATAAAAAACGCCCCTGATAATGACTTTAGTGTGACAAGAACAATTGGGATAGAATTAATTATATATCAAAAAGAAAATAAATCCAATTATGTTTTATCTATGTGAATTTAACTAAGAATAGTTGGAAACTAATGTTAAAATATATATAATTAAAATATTTAGAAGCAGTCGATTAAGCAAAGGTGGTGAAATGACTTATGGGTGTTCGTTTAGCAAAGGTTGATGATGTGGGCGCAATGAGCTATGTACATGCTAGAACATGGAAAGGCGCATATGACAAATATATTCCCATTGAATATCTAAATAATATTTCAGATGACGGTTGGATACCACTATTTACAAAAGTAATTGTAGATAATATTCATGAAGCTGCAGTTTATGAGCTGGAAGGAAGAATAACAGGTACCATTAGCTATGGAAACGAAAAAGCTGAGCCAGAGTGTTCAGAATGCGATGAAGGTGAGATAATTTCATTGTACGTATTACCTGAGTATTGGTCAGCAAAACAAGGATATGAATTGACTAGCTTCGCTTTAGACAGATTAAAGCAGCAGGGCTGTAAAAGCTGCTATTTATGGGTCATTAAAGAAAACGATAGAGCCGTAAATTTTTATAAAAAAATTGGATTTCTTAGTACAAAGGAGATAAGTACTTTAGTATATGCTGGAGTTAAGGTTTTTTTAGAAAAATATAGAATGCGTTTATAGAGCAAAGTTGACTTTTTTTAACTATAGTTTAATGACATGGTAATAAATAGCTTCTAAATTAAATATAATTTGGAGTTTAGAAATTATTTTGAATACATAATAATGCTCAAGGCAATTTTTACTAATATTTTAATTTGTGTTGGTAAAATAATTATAATATTTAAATTACATAATTTTATGTTATAATAGCTTCTGTATGTTATGATATTATTTAATTAACGGTAAACTATGGAGGAATAGTTTTGAGCGAGGGAAAAAGAGTTACAACAAAAGTATCTGCAGAAGAAATTAATGCGCAGTACAAATATATAGAAATTATTAAGCAATATGTGCAAGATTTAACAATAAAACTAGGTAAACCAATTAGATATAGTATTGAAACTTTTGGTTGCCAAATGAATGAAAATGACTCGGAACGTCTTGCAGGAATTCTTTCCGAAATGGGATATTCTGAATGTGATGTTCGTTCAGACAGTGACTTAATTATATTCAACACTTGCTGTGTACGCGAAAATGCGGAGCAAAAGGTTTATGGACATCTGGGAGCTTTAAAAAAAATAAAAGAAACCAACCCAAATCTTATTATTGCTATATGTGGCTGTATGATGCAGCAGCCTGAAGTTGTTGCACATATTAAAAAGGTATACAAACATGTTGACATAGTATTCGGCACACACAATTTATATAAGCTACCTGAATTACTCAATACAGCAATTACTGCTAAGAAAATGGTTGTTGATGTTTGGGATTCCACAGGCTCAATTGCTGAAGACATGCCTATTAGCAGGAAAGATAAACTTAAGGCTTGGGTAACTGTTATGTATGGCTGCAATAATTTCTGCTCCTATTGTATTGTGCCATATGTCAGGGGCAGAGAGCGCAGCAGGGGAATTGATGAAATAAGAAACGAAGTAATAAAATTGGCTGAGGATGGATGTAAGGAAATAACTCTTTTGGGTCAAAATGTTAATTCGTATGGTAAGGATTTAGAAGGAGATTATACCTTTGCCAATCTATTGAGGGAGTTAAATAAAATTGACGGTATTGAACGAATCAGATTTATGACTTCGCATCCTAAAGACTTATCAGATGATTTAATTTATGCAATTCGTGACTGTGAAAAGGTTTGCGAGCACTTACATTTGCCTGTTCAGGCTGGTAGCTCTAAAATTCTTGAGGACATGAACAGAAAATATTCAAAAGAGCAGTATTTGAATTTAATTTCAAAGGTTAAAGAGCAAATACCCAATATTGGCTTGACTACTGATATCATAGTTGGTTTTCCCGGTGAAACTGAAGAAGACTTCGTAGAAACATTAGATGTTGTTTCAAAGGCAAAGTATGATATGGCATATACTTTCCTTTATTCAAAGAGAACAGGTACACCAGCAGCAAAAAATCCGTCACAAATTCCCGAAGAGGTTATGAAAGATAGATTTGAGAGGTTATTAGAATTGCAAAACTCAATAAGCCTTCAAATTAATAATGAGCTTTTGGGGAAAGAAGTGGAAGTACTCGTAGAGGGGCTTAGTAAAAACAGCAATACTACTTATACTGGCAGGACAAGACAAAACAAAATAGTTAATTTTAAAGGCAGTCCTGATTTAGTTGGAAAGCTGGTAAAGGTCAAAATTGATGGAATACAGACATGGTCATTAAATGGAAAGCTTGATTAGCATTGATGCAGAAATCTTATAAAAAAGTTTTGATAGAGAAATAATTTTTTTAACAATAAAAATACTAAAATGGAAACAGAAAGGTGATTAAAAATGGATATTACAGAAAAGGCTAGAGAACTTGGATTGTTGATGGCAGAATCAAAGGAAATGAAAGCATATATAAGTAGCGAAGCAGCAATGAAAGCAGATGATAAGTCAAATATATTGATGAAGGAATATAAGCAGCTTCAAATAGAAATGGTTAGGGTTACTCGTGAAAATGCTGGAACAGAGGCAATTGATAATGCAAAAATAAAATTACTTGAAAAGCAGCAGGAAATTAATGATTATGAAGTAACTAATAATTATCTTGTTTCAAAGTCAAATCTAGAGGCATTGATGAAAAAAGTAAATGATATAATTGTCTTCTCAATAACAGGTGAATCTGGTTGCACTGATGATAAATGCAAAACCTGCGGTGGTGGCTGCAAAGGTTAATTACTTTAGCGGTGTTTCAATGAGGCGCGAAGATATTCTCTCCGTCTGAAAGCCAAAATGTTATGCGCTAATTATAAATGTAGAGGGCATTTTCTTGCCTCATTACAGCATATACTTTACGAGATAGGTGGGGTTTTATGGCTACTGTTACTCCGATGATGCAACAGTATCTTGATATAAAAGAACAATATAAGGATTGTATATTATTTTTTCGGTTAGGTGATTTCTATGAAATGTTCTTTTCTGACGCAGAAATAGCGTCAAGAGAGCTTGAAATAACTTTAACAGGTAAAGATTGTGGTTTAGATGAAAGGGCTCCCATGTGTGGTGTCCCTTTTCATTCAGCAGATGGATATGTGGCAAGGCTTATTTCAAAGGGGTTTAAGGTTGCTATATGTGAGCAGGTAGAAGATGCTTCTGTTGCAAAGGGTCTAGTTAAAAGAGACGTAATCAAAGTAGTAACACCTGGTACAGTTACAGATATTGCAATGCTCGATGATAGAAAAAATAATTATCTTATGTCAATATGTAAAAATGGAAATTTTTATGGAATAGCTGCTGTTGATATAACTACCGGTGAATTTAATGCTACTAGAATAACCTGGGGAAATACCAAAGGCAAGCTGCTTGATGAAATAGCTAAATATTTACCTTCTGAATTGGTTGTAAACAGTGAGTTTAATAGGGATTCTGAATTTCTAGCCCAATTAAATGTAAGATTTAATATATATATAACAGAATTGGAAGACAGCTTGTTTGAGTACACATCATCAAACGATATTCTAAAGTCCCATTTTACCGATTTCCAAGTGAATCTAACCGAGTATGATATTTCTGTAAATGCTTCTGGTGCGTTATTAAGATACTTAGTAACGACTCAAAAAGTAAGCCTTAGTCATATACAGAATTTTAATTCATACAACATAGACGAATATATGGTTTTAGATGCTGCTACGCGCAGAAACCTTGAGCTTACTGAAACAATGAGAGAAAAGTCAAAAAGAGGCTCATTACTGTGGGTGCTTGACAAAACTATGACTTCTATGGGTGGCAGGCTTGTTAGAAAATGGATTGAGCAGCCCCTTGTAAATCTAGGTGATATAAAGTTACGCTTAAATGCAGTTGATGAGTTCAAGAATAAGTTTATGGCTCGTGTTGAAACCAGAGAGCTTTTGAAAAGAGTTTACGATATAGAGCGTCTAATGGGCAAGGTAGTGCTTGGCAGCGTAAATTGTAGAGATTTGATTGCTCTTAAAAATTCCATAAATCAGATTCCATACATAAAAGCTATTTTAAAGGAATTTGAAGCCCAACATAACAAATACTGCTTTGAACAGTTAGACTCCCTTGAAGATGTCAGCAATCTAATAGAGACTTCAATAATAGATGATCCTCCCATCACAATTAAAGAGGGCGGGATAATCAAAGCTGGTTATAATGAAGAGGTGGACAAGCTAAGAACAGCATCTACACAGGGCAAGGACTGGGTAGCTGCTATAGAAGCTTCTGAGAGAGAGAAGACGGGTATCAAGAACCTTAAGGTTGGCTTCAATAAAGTATTCGGTTATTTTATAGAAGTTACAAAATCATATTTTTCACTAGTGCCAGCGGAGTATATTCGGAAGCAAACTCTTGCAAACTGCGAAAGATATATTACTCCTGAGTTAAAGGAGATTGAAGAAACAATTTTGGGAGCAGAGGAAAAAATAGTTCAGCTTGAATACAACTTATTTGTGGAAATCAAAGAAGCTATAGCTGCCCATATAACAAGAATCAAATTGACAGCAAAAGCATTAGCCGAGCTGGATGCACTGGCATCCTTAGCAGAAGTTGCTGACAGAGAGAATTATTGTATGCCCGAAGTAACTGATGGTGATGAAATACAAATTGTTGACGGCAGACATCCTGTAGTTGAAAGGATGGTTGATAAAAGTAGCTTTGTGCCAAATGATACAGTGTTGGATATGGAGGAAGACAGACTTGCCATTATCACAGGCCCAAACATGGCAGGAAAGTCTACTTATATGCGGCAGACTGCATTAATTGTACTAATGGCACAAATTGGTAGTTTTGTACCTGCAACTACTGCAAAAATAGGTTTAGTAGATAGAATATTTACAAGAGTAGGAGCTTCTGATGATTTGGCATCTGGGCAAAGTACATTTATGGTTGAAATGTCTGAAGTAGCAAATATTCTAAAAAATGCGACTAAGAATAGCCTGCTTATACTTGATGAAATAGGAAGAGGAACCAGTACCTTTGACGGACTCAGTATAGCATGGGCTGTAATAGAATATATTGTAAACAAAGAGAAATTAGGTTGTAGGACGCTTTTCGCAACCCATTACCATGAGCTGACTGAGCTGGAAGGAAAGCTATCTGGCATTAAAAATTATTGCATTACAGTAAAGGAAAAGGGCGAAGAGGTTATATTTCTTCGAAAGATTATCAGAGGCGGAGCTGATGGCAGCTATGGTATTCAGGTTGCAAGGCTTGCAGGTGTTCCTTTAGAAGTAATAGACAGAGCAAAAGAAATACTTGTTGAGTTAGATGCAGCTGATGTTAACAAAAATGGAAGGTCCCAGAAGACTAAAAAGCAAGTAGATGGTCAGATGGATTTGTTTGCAGCTGCGGCTAAAGCATCTCTAAACAATGAAGTGTTAGAGGAAATAAAGAAAATTGACTTATCGAGGTTAACACCTATTGATGCAATGAATATTTTGTACGATTTGCAGAGGAAGATGAAGGCTTAACTATCGCTATACAGAAAGGGTGACATGAGTGGGAAAGATTATTGTGCTGGACGAAAATACATCAAATAAAATAGCCGCAGGGGAAGTGGTTGAAAGGCCAGCTTCTGTTATTAAGGAGTTAATTGAGAATTCTATTGATGCCGGTGCAACAAATATTTCAGTTGATATTAAGAATGGTGGAATATCCTACATTAAGGTTACTGATAATGGCAGTGGTATGGATGAGGATGATGTAGAAATTGCATTTGAGAGACATGCAACCAGCAAAATTAAAAGGGCAGAAGATCTAGATTCTATAATTACAATGGGATTTAGAGGAGAAGCATTGGCAAGTATTGCAGCAGTTTCTTCTGTAGAACTACAAACTAAAACTGCAAGTAGCACATATGGAATGTACGTTCATATTGTTGGCGGCGTGCTTAAGGAAGTAAGGCAGACAGGATGTCCTGTCGGCACAACCTTTATTGTAAAGGATTTGTTTTTTAACACGCCAGCAAGATATAAATTTTTAAAAAAGGATTCTACTGAGGCTACTTATATATCTGATACTATTTCTAGAATTGCCTTGGGAAATCCTAATATAGCTTTTAAGTTGACTAGCGGAAAATCCACTTTGGTACATACCCCGGGAAATAATGACTTAAAGAGTGCTGTTTTTAGTATATACGGAAGAGAAATTATCAAGGAACTCTTGGAAGTGGATTATCAGGACGAAAGATTTAAAATTTCTGGTTATGTGGGAAAACCTGAGTCAGCTAGATCAAATAGAAATTATCAATCACTTTATATAAACAAACGATATGTTAAAAGTAGAACAGTTTCATACGCAGTAGAACAGGCATTTTCCAGTATTCTTATGAAAAATAAATTTCCCTTTTTCGTTTTGAATATTGAACTCAATCCTAGTCTAGTTGATGCCAATGTACATCCCGCAAAAATGGATGTGAGGTTTGCTGATGAGAGTTATTTATCAAGAGCTATATATATGGCAGTTTCAAAGGCACTAAACTCAAGCAGTCTGTTTAATCCTGTTTCATTGCCTGCAAAGGACAGAGAACTGTTTAAAATAAAAACTTCCGATCCCCAAAAGGAATATATTCAGGAGCAGCTGATAAAACAAAAGAACAATATGAGTGAAGCTACTGATTTTACTGTAGCTACTACATCTAGTCAAACAAAGCTTCAAAATGCAACAGACACAGCTTTTATTGAACACAAAAGGTATATTCAGCCACAGGCTAGTGAATTTGCTCTATCAAAAGAAAAAGTTGCTAATCTAAGTGACAATTCAAATAGCAATATAGACAAAGCATATGAAATTAAGATGTTTACTAAAGCTTTAGAGCCTTTGGCAAAAAAGGATATAAAGAATACATTATTTATTGATAAGGATATAAACAGTAAAACTGATATTATTGCTAAAGAGGTAATTGATACCAAATCAAGTGAAGATTCCAATCAAATATTAGGCAGTACTAATACATTATCTGCTTCTAACTCTGATAAAACACAGCTTGAGCTGGCAGATATGAAATATATAGGACAAGCTTTTTCAACTTACATAATACTTCAAAATGGTGATGAGCTAATTTTGGTGGATCAGCACGCTGCACATGAAAGAATACTTTATGAAAAGTTAAAAACTAAATTTGAGACACAGGAAAATACAACTCAATTGTTGCTTGAGCCTGTAGTGATACAGCTTCAAGCCTTTGAACTCGATACAATAAAATCTAATACTGAACTATTTAATAAAATAGGATTTGTTTTTGAGGATTTTGGAAACAATTCAATTATATTAAGAGGTATACCATATCTAATGGAAGGTTATTCGCCCAAAGAGATATTTCTGGAATTAGCCGATAAAATTCAAGAATCTGTCAAGCCTGTTAGTACACCACTTGCAGACGATATGATTCATACCATAGCCTGTAAGGCAGCTATAAAAGCAAACAAAAAACTCGATAATAAAGAAGTTCATCAGCTATTGACTGAGCTGGCTAAAACAGGTAGACGGTATACTTGCCCCCATGGCCGTCCAACAATAGTACGCTTAACAAAATATGAAATAGAAAAAATGTTCAAAAGGATTCTCTGAGTTTTACCTTGATCTAAATTGTGTTTGTTTTCTGACAAAAACACTTACAGCTTGCTGTACATGTTTGATGAAATTAATAATAGAAAAGGAGTTACCCTAGCCCATGCCATTTTTTGAGGGGAAGGTACATTTACTTTATGTTCTTTTGTGAAAGGTTGGGTGAGGGAATATTTATGAACCGTGTAATTGTAATAGCAGGACCTACTGCTTCAGGGAAAACAAGCTTATCAATTGAGCTTGCTAAAAGATTGAATGGAGAAATAATATCAGCAGATTCGATGCAAATATATAAATATATGGATATAGGTACGGCAAAGCCAACTATAGATGAAATTCAAGGAATTAAACATTATTTGATTGATGAGGTTTTACCTAACGAAGAATTTAATGTTGTTAAATTCAAAGAACTTGCCGAGAAATATATTGAAGAAATTATAGCAAAGGGTAAACTGCCAATCGTTGTTGGTGGTACAGGACTATATATTAGTTCACTTATTGATAATATTAATTTTAGTGAAAGTCAGAGTGATTGGGAGCTTCGTGAAGAACTAAAGAAAGAAGCTGAAGAATTTGGAGCGGAGTATTTACATGCGAAGCTAAAGCAGGTTGATGAAGAGGCCGCTAATAATATTCATCCCAATAATATAAAACGTGTTATTCGTGCTTTAGAGGTTTACTCCCAGACACAAAAACCTATTTCCTATCATAATGAAATGTCAAGAGGAGTACCGCCAAAATATAATTTTATACTAATTGGCTTAACAATGGATAGACAGTATTTGTATGATAGAATAAATAAGAGAGTAGATATAATGCTGAGAAATGGACTTGTTGAAGAGGTTAAAAAACTTGCTGACCTCGGTTTTTCAGAATCAATAACTGCTATGCAGGGAATAGGTTATAAACAAGTATTAGCTTATCTAGAAGGTCAAAACAGTTTGGAAGAGACAGTTGAAATTATTAAACGTGATTCTAGAAGATATGCTAAGAGACAATTAACCTGGTTTAGAAGAATTAAAGACATTAAATGGTTTAATGTTGATAATTCTGGAAATAATTATAATGTTGTTGAAGACGTTATAAATTATATTTGTACTTATTAATTTTATATTGTATAGATTAACATTTGCACATAGAATTTTAACTGTGAATTTGAGTTGATATTTTTTATAACTTTATAGTTAGAGCTTATTATCTAGAGTTGTCCTAATTTATATTACCCTGAATATTACCATTCATTGTATATAGATATAAATGACGTAAATATTTAAAAGTAGCTTTCAAACTTGTGTTGAGTTTAGTTAGTACTATATTCTTATTGCAAATACTGGAATATTCTAGTAAAATGAATATATTATTTTTTGCAAGTGGATTGTTAGAAATTGAATAAGAAACACAATATTATGCTGAAGGTTAAGAATTAAACAATAAGTACTTGAAAACTGAATGCCCGCCTTATGCTATGAATTAAGTACTAAACATAGATAAAGGCTTAAGCACTAATAAATAATCATTAAATCCATACCGTAACTTTTTATATGCCTTATTACAGAGTATGGATACTAATGAAACTAATATATAAAACAAAGGAGTGGATACTTTGGTAAAGAGTACGATTAATTTGCAGGACATTTTTTTGAATCAGGTCAGGAAAGAGCATATAGCTGTTACGATATACTTAACAAACGGATTTCAGCTAAAAGGAATGGTAAAGGGCTTTGATAACTTTACTGTTGTTTTAGATAGCGATGGGAAGCAGCAGTTAGTTTATAAACATGCAATTTCTACAATAACTCCTATGAAGATGGTAAATTTAATATTTAATGATCAAATAAAAGAGTAAGAATTAAATTACGTATAGTTGAATAACTCCATTTTTGTTATATAAAATATATTGGCAGGGAATTAATCTAAAATTTGAAAAAGCGTAAGTTGAGTAAAATAAAAATAAGGCTGTCACAAAAAGTTGTGTAATTTTGTGACAGCTTTATTTTTACATGCGTCTAAATACACCTATTACCTTACCTAAAATAGAAAAATTATCTTTTACAATAATGGGTTCCATACTGCTATTTTCAGGCTGTAAACGGATATGGTCCTTCTCTTTGAAAAAAGTCTTACAAGTTGCTTCATCTCCAAGTAATGCTACAATAATATCACCATTATTTGCTGAAGCCTGCTGCCTGACTAAAACTAAATCTTTATCTAAAATACCAGCCTCAATCATACTGTTTCCTTGTACTTTCAGCATAAAAGCATTGCCATTTTGAACAAAATCAACTGGAAGAGGAAAAGTGTCTGTGATGTTTTCAACAGCTAAAATAGGCTGACCAGCTGCAACTTTACCAACTATAGGTACATCAACCATTTCACGTGATGTATAATAGCCTTCCTTATAATTTTCACTAGATTCCTTTACTTGTAAGTTTGAGTTGTCAACAATTTTTATGGCTCTAGGTTTTGTTGGGTCCTTTTGCAGAACACCGCTATCTGTAAGTTTTTGTAGATATGCATGGACAGTAGAGGTAGATTTAAAACCAACAGCAGCACATATTTCTCTAACTGATGGTGGATATCCGTTTTCATTAACACATTTAGATACATATTCAAGAATTTCTTGTTGCTTATCTGAACTTTTCTTTGACATATTAACCTCCTAAGCCGACTTTCGGCTAAAAATTATAGTGAAATTCTTTACAAAGAACATTTGTTTTATTACCTTACACACAATATTTATGTATTATATTAAATTGTAATTACCCTCTATAAAAACAAATAAAGCAAATTTAAATAAGCCTTGAAAGCATGTTTTTTGATGAGTTAAATGAAAGTTTAGGAAATATCTTAACATAGTTATGTTTGTAATATTTGCAGATAATAAACTTTATAACAAGTATAACACAATAATTTATTAAATCAAACTAATGTTCGAAAAATCTTATAAATATTTCTAAAACTATTGACAAAGGAACACATGTTCTGTATTATTGACTCATAAAGAACATATGTTTGGAGTGGTTAATATGAAGAAAAAATATATCTTAAAAAATAAAAGAAAATTTTTCAGTTTTCTATTTTTACTCTCGCTTATTACATTTATACTGATTTATACAAATGCTGTTTCAGGCTATAAAGAACCTCAGTATCAGTCTATATTAGTTAATTCAGGGGATACTCTTTGGTCTATAGCTGAGAAATATGGAAGCAACTATAATATTCGAGAATATATACATAATTTGAAGGAAATTAATAATTTAGAATCAAGTCTTATACTTGAAAATACTGCTATCTTAATTCCTTTTGAGGATACTAGAATAGAATAAATTTTACTTTAGTATGGGTTTTATTAAAAGCATTTTAAATCAAGATTAAAAAAGCTGAATATTTGACATTTGTAGAATGGGGTAGTATTATATATGCTGTGCTAGAAAAGAACTTAGTTGCTTTACTTGGAGGTTTTGTTTCATGACAGCAAATAATCTTATAATATTCTTTATCATATGCGTGTTAATCTATTTAATTGGTGGTCTCTCTTCATTATTTACATTCTCGGTACCCAAATTATCTAATAGACTATCTAACACATGTGCAATGATTGCTAGTGGATTTTTAAGTATATTAATGGCTTACAAATTGGTAATTCTAAACGATGTACCTTTAGAATTAAAGTTTGATAATAATATTCCATTTCTAACACTTTGTTTTAAAATTGATAATCTTTCTGCCTTTTTTATTTTAATCATCGCACTAATTTCATTTGTAGTTTCTTTGTTTTCGTATACATATATGTCTCATTACTTTTTTAAAAGAAATATTTCTATCTTTGGACTTTTATATAATCTCTTTATTATTTCGATGATTCTTTTAGTATCAAGCAGCAACTTGCTTTTATTCTTAGTGTTTTGGGAAATCATGTCTCTAGTATCGTACTTTTTGGTCAATTATGAAAGTGAGAAAAAGGAAGTCCAAAAGGCTAGCAGAATTTATATTATAATGACATATGCAGGTACAACTTTTATAACTGCAGCTTTTGGCTTAATGGCATATTTTACAAGGAGCTTTAGCTTTGATTTTTCTACTATCAGCAGTACCTCTATTCCAAATAATTATGCCAATATAATATATATATTTTTACTTATAGGTTTTGGAACTAAAGCAGGAATAATACCAATGCATATTTGGTTGCCATATGCTCATCCTGTTGCGCCTAGTAATATATCAGCATTAATGTCAGGTGTAATGATAAAAATGTCTATATATGGTTTGCTGAGAGTCATTTTAGACTTCTTGCCAGATAATCCAATGTGGTGGGGTGTTTTGACGTTGATATTAGGCTCTGTTTCAGCAATATTTGGAATTGCGTACTCAGTTGCATCTACTATAAATATTAAGAGGTTACTGGCTTATTCAAGTATTGAAAATATGGGTCTTATTTTCTGTGGAATTGGTATGGTTCTTATTTCGAAAGCTACTGATAATTCCTTTTTACTTGTATTGGCGTTAACAGCAACACTTTTACATACTTTAAATCATGCTGTATTCAAATCTTTATTATTCATGGGTGCTGGAGCAATTCAATATAGTGCTCATACCAAAAATATGGAGAAGTTAGGCGGATTGATAAAGAAGATGCCAATTGCGTCTTTCTGTATATTTATTGGGTGTTTGACTATTTCTGCAGTACCTCCGTTTAATGGTTTTGTTAGTGAATTTATTATTTTTCAAACAATTATAAATAGTATCGTTTGGTTTGCTGATAATTCATCTATTATTATATTGTTTATGATTGTTGCGGCTGCTTTATCTTTGACAGGTGCTTTAGTTGCTTTTTGTTTTGTAAAGATGTTTGGTATTTCCTTTTTAGGAATGCCTAGAACCAGCGATGCTGAGAAGGTAAAAGAACCTGAAAAGCCAATGTTAGTTGCTCTTGGTATTTCGTCTTGTCTTTGTTTGGTTTTGGGTATTTTTTCAAAGTATGCAATCAGCATAATAGATAATGTAAGCAATGATCTTATAAATTTAAAGCTATTATCTACTAATTGGTCGTTAACTAAGTTTGTACATTATCCTATAGGCGAGAGTAACCTAGATATATCAGTTGGGTTATTATCAACTTTAGTATTGATTTTGTCTGGTATAGTTATACTTATAGTTCTTTCAATACGAAAAAGTACTTCTGTGGAGCGCTACAATACCTGGGATTGTGGATTTACAAATATTAATTCTAAAATGCAGTACTCAGCAACAGGCTTTTCAAAATCAATCAGAATTATCTTGAGGGGAATATTTAAACCCAATAGGGATTTAGTTATTACTGAAGGAAATGGCCCATATCACATAAAGAAGGGAATATATACTATGTCAACAGAAAAGGTATTTGAGAAATATTTATATATTCCAATTATAAAGTTCATAATTAACTTTTCTAGGAATTATAGATTTAAAATACAAACTGGTAGTATACATACTTACTTGCTTTATTTCTTCAGCATTTTGGTATTAATGTTACTTTATTATTCATTTATGGCTTAATTTCAATATTTATTTTCTGCATTTTTTTGCAGAACTTATTTTATAAAAAGGTTGTAATAATTTCAAAAATATATATAGGAGGTGCCGAGTCCATGCTATTTCTCTATGTTGTTTTGTAAGATATGGAACATGGACATATTTATGATTGCTTCAATATTAAAATTAATTGCTCAAATTATATTAATATTATTAATTGCGCCAATTTTTACTGGCGTTATTAGATTATTGAAGGCTAAGGTACAGCATAAGATAGGGCCGTCAATTTTTCAGCCATATTTTAATTTGATCAAGTTATTTAAAAAGGATTTAGTAGTTTCATCTACTTCTTCATGGATTTACAACGTAGCTCCATATATATATTTTTTAACATCATTAACAGCCATACTTTGCTTACCAGTAGTGCATCAGCTTTTAGGGTTTACTTTCTATACAGATTTATTGATTATAGTATATTTATTTGTTGCTGGTCGTGTGTTTATGGCATTAGCAGGACTAGATACAGGAAGTGCTTTTGGTGGAATGGGAAGTAGTAGAGAAATGCTGGTCTCTGCATTGGCAGAACCTGCTTTATTTATTATTATTATTACTGTAAGCGCAAGAACTGATATTGCATCTACAAATGTTTCATCAATATATAATTATATAGTAAATCATACAGAAGTAGCTTTTACACCTATTAACCTATTATTGTTTGTTAGCATGTTAATGGTTTTAATAGCTGAGTCTTCTAGAATCCCAGTTGATGATCCTTCTACCCATTTAGAACTTACAATGGTACATGAAGCAATGGTACTTGAATATTCAGGAAGACACCTTGCTTTTATTGAGATGGGAACACATATTAAGCAGCTTGTTTTTATGACATTTATGGCTAATATCTTAATCCCCGTAGGATTTAATGCAACAAATATATTTTTGGGATTAGGAATTTATTTGTTAAAAATATTTGTGATTACTATTCTTGTTGCACTTGTTGAATTAAATACTGTAAAACTTCGATTGTACAGTATTCCTAATTTTGCAGCAATTGCATTTATAGTATCTGTTTTGGGTTTTTTGACTAGTTTTATTCTTAAATAAGTGGGTGTAGGAGGTTATTATGTATAACAATGCTTTAAACATGTTATCTATTTTAATATTGATTTCTTCATTTGTGTTAATTGCTAATAAGCGACAAAATTCTTATATATCTACTTTCAGGTTTCAATCACTATTGCTTGCTTTAGTATCACTTATAGTATCAATTCGCGGTATGCTTGTACATAAGAAGTTTGATGAAGTTATTATAATATTTGCTTTAATAGTTTTATTTAAAGTGATTTTAATTCCAATGGTTTTAAAGAGAACATCACAAAAGGTAGAATATACAGTTGAAAAAGACTTTTTTATAAACATTCCTATTTCAATGCTTATCTGTTGTGGACTAGTTGTGCTTAGTTGGCATGTTATATATAGCATTGAAGGAATTATAAATCTGGATACCAAGAATTTCTTGATATATTCAATGTCAGTTGTTATGCTAGGATTGTTTTTTATGATAAGTCGTAAAAAGGCAATTGGTCAAATAGTTGGTTTCTTAGTTATAGAAAATGGTATGTTTTTAGCGGCCATGTTAACCACTGAAGGTATGCCAATGTTTGTTGAATTGGGATTGTTTTTTGACTTACTTACAGCTTTTCTGATTATGGGGATATTTGTGTTTAAGATTAATGATACATTTGATTCAATAGATATTAATAAACTAAAGAATTTAAAAGGTTAGCCTTAAAAATGGGAGGATATATGATTTTAGCATTTTTAGCT
>JAEWZA010000243.1 GCA_023395575.1 Bacillota bacterium | reverse complement strand
AAAGCAGTGAACTGAAAAACTTGGCGATAAGTTATTTGGACATTAACACCGCTGATGATTCAAACGACTATTACTATTTTACAAATCTAAAGCAGAAAAAGGGAAAGGTTGCTTTAGCCCAGGAGATAGCAAAAGCTAATAATGTAAAGCTGGATGCTAACCAAAAACTCTTATACTTAATAGGAGAAGGGCCTGATAAAGAAAAAAATAACGATATGGAGAGAGTATTTAGCCTAATTTTAGCTTTTGTGGTGCTTTGTACAGTAGTGGTTATTTATAATGCCTTCAATATATCAGTAATGGAACGTATAAAGCATTTTGGAATACTTAGAAGCATTGGCGCTACTAAATCTCAGGTTAGAAAGTTGGTATTTAAAGAAGCAGCTATTATGAGCTTAATAGCTGTTCCAATTGGTATTTTAATAGGCTTTGCAGGAATAATGCTTACCTTTAATGTATTGATGGATGATTTTCTAGGAGCCTTTGAAATTGGTTTTTATCCTCAGGTAATAATAGGCGCAGGGTTATTAGGCGTTGCAACTGTATTTATTTCTGCATTTTTTCCAGCAAGAACTGCGTCAAAGGTTTCTCCTATAGATGCTATAAGAGGTACAATGGTTGTTAAGGGTGACAAAGTAAAGAGAAGAAGCGGATTATTAGCAAAATTGTTTTTTAAATTTGAAGGACAGGTGGCTTATAAAAACATAAAGAGAAGCAGGAAAAGATTTTATGTAACCTGTATTTCGCTAATGATATCTCTAATAATGTTTGTGTTTTTCTCAAATTTTATTGATATATTTTTTCAAAGTAATAAATTAGCAACACAAAGTGTTAAAATTGAAGGTGCTTTTATTCAAAAGGAAGCTGGAAGCACTTACTTAAAGGAAGAATTGGCAAAGGATATTGTTAGCTTAGAAGGTGTAAAGGAAATATTTAAAACAAATAACACAGAAATTCCATATTCAATAGACAAAAGTAAAGTTAATGATAAATTTACTATATCCATTAAGAAGTTAAAAACAACAAAGGAATACAAGGATAAATATATTGTCAGCAGAACTCAGTTAGTAGGGTACGATGAGAATACCTTGCAGCTGCTGGCGGAAGAAAATAAGCTGAAAGTTGATTATCAGAGCTTTAACAAAAACAAGGAGGTTATTATATTTCAAAAAGCAGGTGGTCTTGATGAAAACAATAGCAGATTTTATGATAACTTTACAAAATACAAGGTTGGTGATGAAATCAAGCTTCCAGTTTTGAATTCTGATTATCTGGAAAAACCAGATGAAGAAAAAATGAAAAGGATTATAGACAGTGGGGAAGTTATTACCTTCAAGGTGGCAGGAATAGTTGATTATGAGATTATAAATAATACATTAACCTATGACAGCTATGGAATAATAATGTCGTCAGAAAACTATAAAGCTTTGACTGGTACAGACGGTTTGTCTGTTATTGGGATGAACTTTGATTCTCCTGATTACACCGATAGGTATTTTGAAAAATTTAATGTCCTTGCTGATGAAAACAAAGCTATTTATTTTGATGTATATACATTGAAAAAGCAAAGTGATGATTTGCAGCTGCAGATATCAGTTCTCATCTACGGCTTCATTGGGCTGATTATTCTGATATCAACTGTCAATATCATCAATACGGTGACTATAAACCTTTTGGTTAAAAAGAGAGAATATGCAACATTTAAAGCAATAGGCATGACAAAGTGGCAGTTCAAAAAGCTGGTACTGTTAGAAGGAGCATTATTTGGTATTATTGCATGTATAATAGGGCTGCCCATATCCTTTTTACTTACCTATTATGGAGTTGTAAATAATAATCCATTAGGTGAGATAGGCTATAGTGCTGCTATCTGGCCATATTTAACAGGTGGTATAGGCATAATTATAATAACCTTGCTGGCAGCACTTTTTCCACTAAGAAAGCTCAACGACATGAATATTGTGGAAGCTCTGAGGTTGGAGGAATAGTACTTGCTTACTGGTACTTCCGTAAAAACTTATCTAAATGGGTTACTCCCAAGATATAGGTTACAGCATTATCACTATTGACTTGGAGTAAGAAGGTATATAAGTTATAATTAATAGCATATTCAGCTTAAATAAATGGGCATTGGCTAAAAGTTTTAGCAATTCAACTATTACCGCATAAAAGGCTATGATTAGTAAGTTGTGGTTCAATAATATATGAGGAGATAGCAAAATGAACATTTTGTTAGTAGAGGACGATGCTCCTCTGGCAATGGGAATAGAATATTCCTTGAAGAAACAGGGCTTTTCTGTAACAATTGCAAAGAGTATAAAAGAAGCTCATGCTTTTTTTTATGCAGAGATTGATTTGATTCTTCTAGATGTTACTCTTCCTGATGGTAATGGATATGATTTTTGCAAGAGTATACGTTTATCAAGTGATGTGCCCATTATATTTATGACAGCACTTGATGACGAACCCAATGTGGTATTTGGCTTGGATATTGGGGGGGACGATTATATAACAAAGCCAGTTCGTACTAGTGAATTGGTTTCAAGGATAAATGCCCTAATGAGAAGGCAGAAAAACAGTTCGGGAGGCGGGGGAACAACCTCCATTACAAGCGGAAATATAGTTGTTGAGCCTTTGAAATGTAAGGTTAGTGTGAATGGGGAAGAGGTATATTTAACTGCGGTGGAATATAAGTTGCTGCTTGTGTTGATTGAAAATAAAGGTAAAGTATTAAACAGAAATGTTATTATTGAAAAACTGTGGGATATAGATGGGAATTTTGTAGACTATAATACTCTTAATGTTTATATGAAAAGGCTTCGTGAAAAGATAGAGACAGATGCTTATAAGCACATTGAAACTATAAGAGGTATAGGCTATATGTGGAAAAATGAGGTGGTAGAGCCTTGAAGCTACTTAAAAATAGAGAGGTACAAATAGCATTTGGAATAATGCTATTTTTGATGTTATTATTTGGGACAATGGTTATATATGTATTCAGTGATTTTGCTAATACTATAAATACTGTACAGTTAAGGCAGAATATTGCGGTAGTAGGTACTGTAGCAAAGCAATATCCCCAAATTGAAGAGGAAATTGTAAGCAATTATACAAAAGGCTTTCAAGGCAATTACGAGTATGGTAAAAAAATATTGGAGAAATACTCATATAATGAGAACCTTAGTATTGATAAAAATAGTTCACTACAAAAGGTTTACAAAAATGCTTATAAAAAAATTTATATATTAGTTGCTTTTTTTGTAATGTTTTTTTTAGCATTTCTTTTAATATCTTATAGCAAAATATTTAATAAGATTCGCAAGTTAAGTGTTAATGCCGAAGCTGTTATTGAAGGCAAATACATTATAGCTGATGGAGATATTGAAGAAGGAGATATTGGGCACTTAACATATCAATTAAACACAATGAGCGAAAGATTAAGTGAAACTGTACAAGACTTAAGGAATGAAAAATTATTCCTTAAAAAGCTAATAACTGATATTTCACACCAACTCAAAACCCCTCTTGCATCGCTTATTATGTTTAACGATATATTAGAAAATGACAAAACTTTGCCTGACTATGAACAAAAAAGGTTTCTAGCAGAGAGCAAAAACCAATTGGACAGAATGGAATGGCTAATAAAAAATATGATGAAAATGGCAAAGCTGGAGGCAGGAGTAGTTGACTTTGACAAAAAAGAAACTTTAATATCTGAAACTATTCAAAGAAGTTTAGCTGGTTTAAAGCTTATTGCCACTGAAAAGAATATAAATATAAATGTTTCAGGCAGTAATAAAGTAACAGTAATGCATGATATTAACTGGACTACAGAGGCTTTTTCTAATATTATTAAAAATAGTATAGAGCATTGTGTAAACAGCAGTGAAATTAATATATGCTGGGAAGAAAACAACGTGTTTGTTCAGATTGTTTTAAGTGATAACGGGCCTGGTATTTTAAAGGAAGAGCTGCCTAAAATATTTGATAGATTTTACAAGGGTTCTAATAGCAGCACCCCAACAAATATTGGCATAGGTCTATACATCACTAAAACAATAATTGAAGGACAGGGAGGCTCAATTTATGCCTATAGTCAAGAAGGACAAGGTGTAAAATTTATTGTAAGACTAATGAAATTACTTTAACGCAGGTATATCAAATTTGAGAATATCGAGGAGGAAAAAGCTATGACTAAGTACGATGTGTATTTGTACGGAATGACTCTTGTATCTACAATGAATTTATTAACAGGTGAGTACCCTGAAGCGGACACCTATGGTGAAATTAAAGAAAGCTACCTGCTTCCGGGAGGAGAAACGGGCAGCTGTGCGGTAGCATTGGCAGCACTAGGATGTTCTGTAAAAATAGATGGGAATTTTCAAGGAAATAAAACAATGGGGGTTCTTAATAAATATTTAGTTGAGAAATTTGGTATTGATATGTCAAGTGTATATGTTGACCCCACTTTTGATGGAGTTCAGGATATGATTCTGATAGGGACAAATACAAGAACCTGCTTTGGAAGATTTGGAGCTTATTATGATGATGTAATTAAAAGGTGGAATGCTCCTATCAAAGAGGATATTGCAAATGCAAAGGTTGTTGGGCTGGACCCGTTTTTTATGGAACAGACTGATTTAGTTGCGCAATATTGTTATGAATTAGGCAAAAAATATGTGACAATAGATTGCAAGCCAGAATCTTTTATAAATAAGTATTGTGAGGTTAACGTTGTATCAAATGAATTTATAAAAAATAATTATCCCAATATGGAGATAGAACAACTTTTCAAAATGTACACTGAAAATACAGATGGCCTTGTAATATTTACATTTGGCTCACGAGAAATAATGTTTGGAAGAAAAAATCAGCCTATACGTAGAATAAAGCCTTATAAGGTCAAGGTCCAGAGCACTTTGGGAGCAGGGGATACCTTCAAGGC
>JAEWZA010000237.1 GCA_023395575.1 Bacillota bacterium | reverse complement strand
GGGTTCGAATCCCACCTTCTCCGCCACACTTTGTCTGAGAACCCTTAATTTTAAGGGTTCTCAGACGATTATAAGAGAAAATAGCACTGAATTATGAGATAAAATCTTAAAATTCAGTGCATTTTTGTTCATTATGAATTTATATGTATTTCAGAATAGAATATAGAACAGAATTCACTGCAATTTGTGTTCTGTTCTCACAGGAGAGCTTTTGTGAAATAATTTGAACATAGGATTTAACAGTGTTTTCTGATATAAATAATCGGTTTGCAATCTCCTTGTTAGTATAACCTTTATTTATTTGATCTAGCACTTCAAGCTCGCAGCTGCTTAAGGATTCCATACTGAATGTAGGCAGCATTGTTTTACACGCATATTCTGTTATGTTAAATTTAAGGGTATGGAACTGTAAAGTAGAATCTAACAATTTTGCATAAATTTTAAAATAATTTAGCGAGATTTCATCATATTTGGAGTGCATAAAAAAAGTTGACAAATAAGCAACTATTTTATCATTGATTATTATAGGTATTGTGCAATTAGTTAAGCACTGAAAAGCAATATTTTCATTTTGATAGTAGCACATAGTACTTATTGCTTGCTTATGTAAACATTCAGATACCGAGCTTATTCCCATATTTTCTTCTTTAAAATTCAATCCTGCGCATAAATTTATATTACTAATCATTAATTCTTTATTTATATGGTAGGAAACAATTGATAAATTTGTATCTAATAGCATCACAAAGTTATAATACAAATTAGAATCAAAAAGATTATAGTAAGTGGTTGATAAAAATAGCTTAATAGTAATCAAATTTGAATCTATTACAGGATTAATTATTTTATAGGAAGGTATGAATTTCTTACTACTAACCTTATATTGTTCATTACTTAAATTTTCCATAGATTAGTACTCCTTCTAAATTATTATTACTAAATATAACTTAATTAATAAAATGTTATGCAAGAGATAACCTAGTATGCAAAATAAGTGCAATACTTTAATTTTACATATTATAGCTATTATTACAATTGTATAAATTAACTAAAATATACAAAATTATTACAATCGTTAATAAAAAATAAATTAATTTTTTTGATAGCTTAAACTATCTGAAAAATATGCAATATAATACTTCAAATTACAAAATTAGACTTTATATATTAATATTTTAAAAAAAATAACATAAAAAAGCAATATAAAGTATAAAAATACTTTATATAATCACTATAATTAAGGTATAAAATGAAAGATTTGTTCAATATAATAAAAAATATTAAGTAAAATCTAATCTTTGATACTTCAAAATATAAAAGTAAACACAGTCATAAATAAAGAAGCAAAGCGAATAAAAGCTAATATAGTTTCTTATATTCAAGGTATACTCAAGTTTATCAAATGAGAGGAAGGTTCATATGCCAATTATCGAGGTCAGTAATCTTACTAAGGACTACAAGTTGAATGTCAGAAAAAAAGGCTTGTTAGGGTCAATTCAAAGCTTAATTATTCCAGAATACCAAATGAAACGAGCGGTTGAAAAAATTAGTTTTTCCATTGAAAAAGGTGATATGGTTGGGTTCATAGGACCTAATGGGGCAGGAAAGTCTACTACAGTAAAAATGTTAACGGGTATATTAACTCCCACAGATGGTGAAATTAACATTCTTGGCATGTCACCAAGTAAACAAAGGAAAAAGATTGCATCAAATATAGGTGTTGTTTTTGGGCAAAGAACTCAGCTTTGGTGGGATCTTCCTGTAGCCGATACCTTTGATTTGTTGAAGAGTATCTATAGGATACAAGATAAAGTATTTAAGAGTAATATGGATTTGTTTAATGAACTTCTTGGACTAAACGAGTTCATCTCACAACCAGTAAGGCAGCTAAGCTTGGGACAAAGAATGAGAGCTGATATTGCAGCCTCCTTAGTACATAATCCCGATGTTATTCTGTTTGATGAACCTACTATAGGACTTGATGTAATTGCAAAGGAAAAGATTCGTGAATTTATAAAGGTAGTTAATAAAGAAAAGAATACCACAATGCTATTTACTACACATGACATGATGGATATAGAAAAAACTTGTAAGAGAATGATTATTATCGACCATGGAACAATTATATATGATGGTACAGTTGACCAGATTAAAGACAGATATGGGAAAAAGAGAACAATAGTAGCCCAATTTGCGCAAAGTACCGCTAATATTACTTTGCCAAATGGTGTAGAGATAATTGAAGAAGCTGATAACAAGAAGCAAATGCAATTTAACAGAGATGAAGTTCAGGTATCAGATGTTATATCGTACTTAACCTCAAATTATAATATTATGGATTTGACAATTAAAGAGCCAGAAATTGAATCCATTAT
This sequence comes from Bacillota bacterium, assembly GCA_023395575.1. Classification (GTDB taxonomy): domain Bacteria; phylum Bacillota; class Clostridia; order Acetivibrionales; family DSM-1351; genus Ruminiclostridium. The sequence continues at coordinate 2,284 of JAEWZA010000237.1, read as the reverse complement.
AAGAGAAATATATGAGGGAGGTATTGACTATGATAAGACCATATCTGGCGATAGCGAAGAAATCGTTTCAGAACAACTTGGCATATCGCGCTGATTATTTTGCAGGCTTAATTAATACATTGATATTGATTTTTGTAAATATAGCTATATGGAAGGCAATATATGGGGAAGACGGTTCATATGAAGGTGTACAGCTAAAGATAGTTCTTACATACATAGTTTTGGGATTTTTAATGCAAAGTTTTTTTGTAATGGACGATTACTTCATACAAAACAAAATAACAAATGGATTGATTTCATCTGACCTTTTAAAGCCTATAAGCTTTAGAGTGTTAGTGTTTTCATATAATTTAGGTGCTGCAGGCTTTAAAATATTGATGAATCTGATTCCAGCAATAATTGTATCTCTATTGTTTTTTGAGTTTTTGCCACCGTTTTCACCGTCGATGTTTATATTTTTTGTATTAAGCTTATGTTTGGGATATCTTGTGCTATATTGTTTGAATTTTATTGTATGGATAACTGCTTTCTGGTTCTATCAGACGTTTAGTCTTGTTACTATTAAGGATGCTTTAATTGCTGTTTTATCTGGTGCTCTTATCCCATTATGGTTTATGCCAACTTGGTTATATGATTTCATAAAAATGACACCTTTTGATTCTATATATTATATACCAATAACCATATATCTTGGGCAGACTCCCTCAAATGAAATATTAGCAGCTCTGCTTAAACAGGTACTTTGGATAGTTCTGCTATCTGTCATAGGGCATTTCATTTGGAAAGCTGCAACAAAGAAACTTGTTGTTCAGGGAGGCTAGCAGCTCGAAAATTAAGTTTGTGGAAATTCCATAATTTTTGCTCAAATGGGGCGTAGGAGGTTAAGATGGAAAAGATAAGACCATATACAAAGATAGAATTGCTAAACATACTTTTTATGTTTTTTAAAATGAATTTAAAATCAATGTTAGAGTATAAATTTGATAGATTTTTTATAGCCTTAGCCATATTTGTAAGAGAGATGGTAAGTATTGTAATAATGTTTTTGATACTTACCAGGTTTGTAACAATTGGCGGATGGACAATGCATGAAATGTTCTTCCTATATAGTTTTTTATTCCTGTCATATAGCTTATTTGTATTTTTCTTCACTGGAATTAGAGACTTTGATGATATGGTTTACCAAGGAACATTGGATAGATATTTAATTAGGCCGTTAGGGTTAATTTTTCAAGTGGTAGCAGCTAGAATAGACTTTCCGGCAACTGTAGGACATGGAACAGTCGGTATTCTTCTGTTTCTATTTTCCTATAATACAGTTGGTATCGTATGGGACTTAAAAAGTATTACATATTATGTGTCAGCTTTAATTGGCGGAGCTATAATACAGGCTGCATTGTTTATGATATCCTCCTGTTTTAGTTTTTGGACTATTAGAACAGTAAACCTTAGAAATCTGATTTTCTTTAATTGCAGACGATTTGCTGGTTACCCCATTAGCTTTTATCCAGGGTTTGTACAGAAGCTATTGATATTTGTTGTTCCATTTGCTTTTGTAAGCTATTTTCCAGCTCAATACTTTGTAAGAAAACCGGATTTAGACATGTTCTGGGGAGGTTACTTATACCTTACACCTTTAGTTGGAATTATAATGTTTGCGTTAGTGTATATGTTCTGGAGAATGGGTCTTAAGCGATATTCCAGTGCAGGAAACTAAGCTGATTCAAATAATAGAAGAAAAATAAGAGAATATAAATTTTAGATTTAACTTTTAACTCACACATCTGCGAATTGGAATTCTCCATGGTAAATTCATCATTTTCTTTGCTGTGTGTCGGCATGAAAGCTATCATTATTAGATAATAAGTTTGTGCTGACACCGTGCATTGACTAGTCCAATAAACACAATAGGTCTTAGCTAAAAACAAAGTATGTTTATTTCGTTAAAGAGAGATTGAAAGTAGTAAGAACATACTGTGTACATTCATAAAGCAAAGATTTCTTAGTAAGTTTTCAATAAATTTATGCTCAATAGTAATACCATAATTATTGCCCAAATGGGGCGTGGGAGGTAAAGATGAAAAAATATACAAATTTAATAGTGATAGGTGTTCTTCTAGTTGGAATTGCCGGATTTTTAATTTATAGGAATGTTAACTTTAATGATGTACTTATGAGTTTAGGATATTATGACCAGAAGATAAGTGTTGTTAATACAGCAGATATGCATGGACATATTAGCTATGACAACGAATCAGGCGGATATTATACGTTGGATCAGGTT
>JAEWZA010000135.1 GCA_023395575.1 Bacillota bacterium | reverse complement strand
GATAATGAAAGACTGATAGTTAGTTTAAAAAAAAGATATAATGTTATGAATATAAATAACTATTTTTATCTTGACTTATAAGTTGAATTGTGATAAAATAAAATTTATAAAAAAAATTAAATAAGGAGTTGTAAATGGGTGGAGTTGCAAAAGCTTTAGGTGGATTGTTTGGGTTGTCTTCAACGCCAAAAGCACCAAGTATGAACTTTCAAGAAAAAGTTCCTGAAGCTCAACAAGAGAATTTGGAAGCTGTTGAAACAAATGAAGAAGATAACAAAAGAAAATATAGTAAGGGTAATTTAAAAATTCCTTTAGCTACAAATGCTACTTCTACATCAACAGCAAACACTGGCACTGGTGCGAAAGTATAATTTAGATGGCAGATACAAAAGAAAGACCAAAAGGGGAAGCACTATTTTCAGAGCTTTCAAATGATAAACCTAAAGATAGAATGATACAGTGTGCTTCATACACTATGCCATATTTATATTTAGATGGGAATGATACTGGTAATAGTGCATTACCAAGAGAAAGAGTTCAGTCTTTTGGTGCAAAATTGGCTAACAATATTATAGGTAAATTTAGTATGGCAGTATTACCTCCTGCTAATTATTTCTATAAATTAGAGGCTAAAGAAGAAGCTGTTCAGGCGATAATAGCTTCTACAAAAGATGGAGTTAATCCCCAAGAGAACGAAAACGCTGTAAAAAGACAAGTTGATTTAGCAGTTGCAAAACTGGAAGATGACATCTTTAAAGAAGTGAACAGAATGAATATTCGAGCTTCTTTCTATAAAGCTATGAGAAATGCAGTTGTTCTAGGAGAGGGTTTAATTGAGATTATTAGTGAGACTGAGAGCAAGGTTCACAGCGTAAAAAACTATGTTCATAAATCAGACAGTGTTGGTAATATTATTCAGATTGTTATAAAAGAGAGCATTTCTCCTTTAGCTTTACCTGATGGTATTGAAGCAACAACTGAACAGTTAGAAGCAGGAAAAGATATTGATTTATATACGATATTTGAAAAAAGAGAAGATGGAAAATATTATTTATATCAAGATATAGGAGGTGAAATCGTAGGAGAAGAAAAATCTTATGCAGAAGTAACAGATAGATTTATATATGTTCCTTTTAATAGGGTTGATGGCGAAGAATATGCAAGAGGTTTAGTTGAAGAGTATTTAGGAGATTTTGTTTCTTTAAATAAAAACATTCAATTAATAGATGAGGTAGGGGTATTGTCTGCAAGAACTATCTTTATGGTAAATCCAAATGGTGTAACAAACTATGACGATTATGCAGACGCAGACAATGGCGATGTTATCTATGGTCAAGAGCAGGATATATCGACTAGCAAAACAAATAAAAATAGTGATATGCAAATCACTGTGAATAGAAATGACCAGTTAAGAAGAGACTTAGCTGAAGCATTTCTTATGGGTAGTGCTTCTGTTAGAAATGCAGATAGAGTAACTAAAGCTGAAATTGAAATGATAGCAAAAGAATTAGAAGCTTCTTTTGGTGGTATATACACTAATATAGCTAAACTTGTTCAATTACCTATTGTTAAGACAGCTATCAATAATTTAAAAGTTGAAATTGGTAAAGATATTAGCATTAATATTTTAAGTGGTCTTGACGCTTTAGGTAGAAGTGCAGAAAATCAGAAAATGAGAGAGATGTTAGGAGATGTAGCCTTAGTAGCACAAGCAACTGGCGATACAAACTTAGCGTCTGATTATTTAGATGTTTCAAATATTTTAAATACAATCGCTGAAAACAGTGGAGTTGCCAATAAAAATCTAATTAGAAGTCAAGAAGAGGTAGATAAAATAGTAGGTCAAAGAAACCAACAAAAATTATCGCAGGACACATATTCTGCGATGTTAAATCAAAAAGGATAAAAATATGGAAGCAAATTATAGTGGTCAAGGTATGGTAGTACAATTTGAGGTAAAAGGTAGAGTAGAGAATATCAAAGAAGTTGGACAAAATCAAGTTACAATAGGACAAGATACGGCTTTATTATCTGCTCTAAAAAAAGATGGAGTAATTGGTCAAGGGAATGTAGAGAACCAAACTAAACCATTAGGACAAGTGTTGCCTCCTAAAGACCCTGAAAACACTGAAAACACTGAAGATGGTCAAGCAAATAAAATAAAAGATATTCGTGAATTTAAAACTAAAAAAGATTTATTTTTATACGCTAGAGAGCTAGGTATAGCTTTAAATGATAAGCATACAATGGCTAAGATGTATGAAGAACTTTTAGCAGGAGTAAATAATGCAAATTAATGGAAATAATGTAGGAACAACTGTTCCTGCAACGTCTGAAAACAACAATAATATTCCTGATTTTGGTGGAGATGATAGAGCTAGAGAAATTTATATGCAACAATCTCAAAGTCAAGCTCCTGAAACTGAACCTAATGGAGATGGAGCAGAAAATTCTGAGGTAAATATAAAGCCTACAACTACACCAACAGAGGGTAATGGTGAAGAAAAATTATATGCAAATAATTTTAAGTCTATTGAAGAATTAAAAAAAGGCATAATCAACTTAAATACTGGTTTAGCTGATTATATTATTGAGGGTATGTCTGATTCAGCATTAGAAAAATATTATATTGAACAAAGAGCTGAATTTAATAGAAAAAAACAAGCAGAAGCAAACGAGAGAAAAAACAATAGAGACCCAAATGCAGAGCCAGTAGATACAAAAGTTTTAATTGAAACTCTTGATACTTTAGGTGAAAAATTTGTTGCAAACAATTTTACTCTTGACAATGAAACTTATGACTTACTTGAAAGAGCAGGTTATTCAACTGAGAAGATTGACGGAATGTTAGATAATTTTAAAGCTAATTATGACGCTCAATTCAGTAGAATATATGAATCTGTTGGAGGTAAAGCAGAATTTGATACTTTAAAAGCTCATTTTGAAGTAAATGGTACAGCTTATGAAAAAAGAGTGGTAGATACTTTAAATGCTGATGAAATGATAAGCTTTATCAAAGACTATAAAGCAAAACATAATTTAGGTGGAGCTGTACCTCAACAACAAACACAAAGTCAAACTCCTGCAAGAATAATAGGTTCAAATCCAACAGTAGATAATTCTGTGTATAAAAGCCAAGCTGATTATGTTGCTGATGTTGTTAATCCTAGATATAACAGCGACCCTGCTTTTAGAGCATTAGTTGATAATAAATTCAACAAAAGCTTTTTATCATAAAAATATACAGCATTTTTTTGCTGTATATCTTGACATTACTATAAAAAAGTAATATAATTTAATCATAACAAAGCCCTAACTAAATAAATAAAAGCAATCGTATGACCTTTTATTTTAAATCATAGGTAACTTTCACTGGAACAAAATTATTTTAAAAATGTTTATCAACCTAAAAAGGCATAGACAATTAGCAAAAAAAAACAAAATTCAAAAATAAGGATTTAATATGTCAGTAATAAGCACTAAAGAAGCATTAGCTTTAAAGGTTTATGCACAAACTCTTTCAGCTTTTGAAAGAGCAAATGTATTTTCATCAATTATTACAAAACAAACTATTGATTCAGGTAAATCTAGTCAATTTATTGTAAACACAAGAGGAGCTGAGGCTTCTATCGACCCTGCAACTGGTCTTCCAAGTGGTACAGCAGGAGCAACTGGTGGTGAAGTTCAAACAAGAGCTTTAGGTCAAAATATTTTAGATTTAACTTCTCAGTTGAGAGTAACTGAAAGAACTATTTTCTTAGAAAGACCATTGGCAACTGTTATGGCTTTAGATGATTTTGAGAAAAAAATGGCTCACTATAATATGGGTCAAATGATTACTGGTCAAGGTGGAAGCACGATGTCTAACTTCTTTGACAGAAGAATGATTGTTGAGCTAGATAAAGCTTCTATTTTACCTGCAACTACTACTCAATATGCTTCAGGTGCAGTATATAATGCAATGATTTCAGGTGGTACAACTGCTGAAATAAAAGGAAATGCAATTTTAGATTCTATCTTTGCAGGAGCTTCTATTTTAGATGGAAAAGACAGAAATACTAAACAAAGGTATTTTGTAACTACAAATCAAAATTATTACAACTTATTGCAGTCTCAAAAAGCAGTAAATAGAGATTTCAATGGTGGAGACAATGGTTCTATTGCTACTGGTAAAGTATTAAGAATAGGAGATATAGTTATTCTTAGAAGTAACAATATTTCAAATACTTTAGCTCCAAATATCACAACTACTGTTGGTAATGGTAAAGAAATTGCAGGTTATTTATTAACTGAAGATGTAATTGGTGTTGTTGAACAAAAAGGATTAACAACAGATACTTATTTCCATAAAGATTTAAGACAAGACATCTATTATGTAGAAATGGTTATTGGTGCAGGAACACTTGACCCATCATCTTTTGTTGCTATCACTACTGGTACGCTAAACTCATAACAATAGAGAGAGTTAATTCTCTCTCTAATAACTATCGATTGGATTAATGATGAATGAATTTGACGCACTGAATGAAGTATTAATGTCTATAAATGAAATGCCTATTGCTGATGTTAATGATATAGATGGCTATCCACTTGCACAACTTTGTAAAAAAAGTTTAAATACTTTAAGAAAAGAGTGTTTATCAACTGGTTGGAACTTTAATACTCTTGATTTAACTTTCTCTCCTAATCCAAACAAAATGATTGTAATACCAAACCACTATTTAGCAGTAATAAGTGATAATGATACTGATATAATAGTGAGAGATTGGAAGCTTTTTAGAAAATCAACACAAAGTTTTATTTTTACAGAAAGTATCACTCTAAATGTAGTTGATGATTTACCTTTTAATGATTTACCTTTTACTTGTGCTAACTATGTAGTAAAATTAGCAAGTTTACAGATGTTTACAGAAATTGTTGCAGACGTAAATGGTATTTCTATAAGAGAGAGAGCTGTTAGAAAAGCAGAGTTGGAAATGAAAAGATTTAATAGAAAACTTTCTCCTAAAGCCCTAACAACTGGAACATTCTATACAAATTTACTAGATAGGAGTTAATATGATAAATCATCAAATTAATAGTTTAAATGGTGGTGTGTCAGAACAAGCTCCTGAGCTAAGGTTTGAAAATCAAGTAGATGAAATGAATAATTGTTTTATTATTCCATCACAAGGATTAAGAAGACGAAACCCTATCGAAACATTCGTAAATGACGCTAGATTACCAAATAATTCATTTTTATATAGTTATGGTCGTGGAGATGGAATAGAAGAATATATTATAAATATTAGTAAAGCAGGACTATCTATATATGATAGAGATGGGAGAAAATATCCAGTAAATTATACTCTATATGATGGGAAGACTGTATTAGAATTATGGGGAGATATTAACTACTCTATTAAGATAAAATGCTTAACTGTTGGAGATACTACATTCATATTAAATATGGAACAAACTGTTGCTATGTCTAAGAAAAACTCAAAACAATATCCTAATAATTATGGATTTATTTGGATAAAACAAAACCTAGAATCTCAAATAAATGGCTCAAAAGGGTATCAATATTCAAACGGACACTATTATGAGTGTACATACTCAGGTAGGACAGTAACTTTTGGAAGAAAACCTTATGCTCCAACACCAACTGTTGCTGAACATTTCAGAGCTTCATTTGGTGGAAAAAGAGTAGGAAGTGTTGTAAGACTTACTGGGTCAGGAACTCTTGTTATGAAAGATGGATATGGAGACACTGTTACAGAGGGTTGGCAAAAAAACATCAAGAGATTAACAGATTTACCATCTACTCTAAAAGGATTTACAGAAGATGAGGTTGGAATAATAGAAGTTACTGGTAAATCAGGAGATGATTTCACTAACTATTATTTGGGTTGGACTGGTGAAAAATATAAAGAGGTTATGAAAGAGGGTATAGAGTATGAAATAGATAAAACAACATTTTTAGCTAAACTTGTTAGAAATGCTGATAATTCTTTTACTCTTAGTTTTATTGAAGACTTAGCAGATAGAACAGTGGGGGATAATGACAGTAACCCACTACCTAGTTTTATTGGTAGAAAAATATCAAATATGTTCTTCTTTAGAAATAGGTTAGCTTTAGCTTCTGATGAGAGTATATGCTTTAGTGAAGTAGGAAATGCAGTTAATTTTTTTGCTACCACTGTAATGGAAGTAAAAGACAATGACCCAATAGATATAGATGTTGATTCATCAACTGTTGCCTTTATAAATCATTGTTCGGTTGTTGGTGGAAGCATAACATTATGGACACAGAATCAGCAGTTTATTTGTTCAGGAGCAGACGCTTTTACACCAAAAACAGCAAGAATTAAGCAGGTATCTAGTTACGATTGTAGCACTACTATACCCCCAGTAAATGCAGATAATCAAGTAATATTTTTTAGTGAAAAAGGTGAGAAGTTAGAAGTTTATGATTATGCAACTTCAGTAGGTGAAGCAGATACTAGCACAGCAAATAGCATATCTTTGCAATTAAAAAAATATCTACCTAGCAATATAAATAAAGCTGTTATTAATGATAAACATAATATATTACTTTTGACTAATAATAGCAATATTATCTATGGTTATAAATATCATATTCAGAACAATAATAAGAGCATTAGTAGTTGGTTTACTTTTACCTTACCAGTTGAAGTAGTTCAACTTACTAGCTTAGAAGATGAAATATATATACAAGATTTAGATGGAAACTTGTCTGTTCTTAATCTATATCCAAAAGAATTAGATTCTAAATTTCTTGATTTTGGAACTATGAAATATGAGAGTAAGGTTATTATGACGCCTTATAATATCATAACAAGAAGCGACAGTTCTGTTATTAGAGAGCCATTTTTTATGAAAACTTTGTTTACTAATAGTGATGGAGATTATGATTTTATTGTAAAAAATGGAAAAAGAGATATAATAACAAATAGTAAATATGCTAAAGGAAGAAAACTTGTTGTTGGAGGTAACTCTGAGAATACTAAAGTTGGTTTTATATCTAGCTATGAGAATGGCTTTGAGATAGGAACTATCAATATTGACGGAATACCTAAGCGTCAATCTCAAAATATATAAGGAGCAAAAAATGGCAATAGTTACAGAAGTTTTTAGAGGTGATGGAACAACTAAAAATTTTGCACTAGGCTTTCCAATAATAAGTGAAAGTCATATTGCAGTTCATATAAATAAGAATCCATCTAATGTTTATGGTGAAGAAATTCTTGATAGAAGTAATTGGAATGTACTGAGCAATTCAGTTATATTAAATACTGCTCCATCAGCAGGAGAAGTTATTCTAATATCTCAGGCAACAGATGGAAAATATAGCTGTACAACACCAACAGAGTGTAGCAGATTAGCACAAGTTGCTCAGGAAATAAAAAACTTATCCCCTGCAAGTGAGAGCATAATAATTGTTTCAAATAATACTGGTAATATGCAGACAGTCGTTGATAATATTGATAACCTAAATGCTATTGTAAGTAATATTGACAAAATAAATATAGTTTCATTTGACATATCAGATGTAAATTATATAGCTAAAGTTTGGTTAGGTGGATTAAATTATTTTCCTGCAAATAGAAGAGATGGCTCAGTATTAAAAACTGGTGATTTATTCTATCATAAAGGAGCAGAACATAAATGTGTTTATGTTCGTGATGTAGAAGATAATACTTGGGTTAAAGTTGGGAAAGGAAAAGATGGAAAAGATGGTTTAAATGGAAAGGATTCTTGTGGTGGAAGTGGTAGCGTAGATAAAGCAACTATTGGTCAGCTATTTGGTGCAGGAACAGTGGGTCAGGTAATAACTAAAACTGGAAATAAGGCTGAGGATTATGCTTATGCTGACTTGCCAAAAGCTAGTGAGACTACTTTCGGCGTAGCAAAAATGTGGGTTGAGGGAACAACTTTATTTATTAGGACTGTATAATGGCACAATGTTTAAATTTTAATGGTATAGATATTGAAGCTATTAATTTTAATGGTGAGATAAATATTGATACTATAAATATCAATGGGTTTGAGATAAAATGTAGTGAAGAATTTATTTGTTCATTTACAGAGAATTTTACTAATAGTTTAGGATATAATTCAGCAACTCCTTTGCTTATGCCTGATGGAAATTTATATTTAGGTGGATATTGTTTAAAAGATGGTATATTAACAAAAGACAATCTTGATTGCCCATCTCCATATTATCAATTTTCAAATGAAAATGATATTTTTTATATTAAAGGGAAAAGTACAGATAATACTATTTACAAGTATAATATTCTAAGCAAGGAGCTTAGCAGTAGCCCAGTATTAGGCACATCTCTACTCCCATATATTATTGAAAATATAGGAAATAATAAAGCTGTTGGTTTTCAGAAGACTTCAGCAACGATTGATAGGATAGTTTTATTTGATTTAACTAATATGAACTCTATCGTTTATTTAGATGTACCAAATAATAATCTTGAATTTTATTATGCAGGAAAAATAAATGACATAACTGTTTTTTACAACAATTTAGGTAGATATATATTTATAGATTCTGTAAATGATACTATAAGAATAAAATCCAATACAGCAACAGCAACTTCTTTTCATAATATATATGAAAACAAATTTATATTTGCATTTAGTCCTGCAACTAATCAGCAAAGATTTATTTCTGTTAGTATAGAAGATAATTCAGATAATACGACTCCATTAGTTTTTACTCTATTATTTTCAGGTAATTTTTCAGTTCCTAGTTTTATGAAAGCAGATAATTACAGTAGAAGTCCTATTGCAACAAATGGTAATATGTATTATAGAAGTAGTGCAGGTTTGAATGTTTTTAACTTAATATCAAAAGGTACTCCTACACAAGTTACAAATGCAAGTACAGCTATTGGTACATATTTATACTACAACAGAAACTTAATACTTATTGACGATAATACTCTATTCCTGAATGGTTTTCTATTTGATATTCCTAGCAAAACTGGAACACAAGTATTCACTGTGGCTAACACCTTTACAGATTGGGGTTATGCAGGGATTAATAAAGGTAAAATATATTGTGGAAGTAGAAACACTGTTTCATCTACCGATTTTGGAATATTTATGTATGACATAGCTAAAAAGATAACGAGACCATTCAAGCTGTTTTATACTGCAAATAGTCTTAGCAACTATGTATATAAAAATAAACATTTAATTTCAGGTGCAGGAGAAAATGCTCAATTTAATGCAGACTATACAGAAGTTTTTAGTAGGCTTTATACAAATTTAACTCTAGTATATATTATAGTAACAAATGTTTCAACTGGTGCAGAAACTGTATATGAACTTGTTGGGGAAACTGCGACTCCTTTAACGCTTCAAACTATGAATAATAAAATATATTTTATTATTGGAAATAAATTATATTCTTTTGATATGGTTGAAAAAGTATTTGTATTAGAATTTTCAAATGCACAATTATCAGTCGCAGGATATTACAGCAAAGTTGGAAATAAATACTTAGCAATAGGTGAAATAGTAACTAACAGTAGGGCAATTAGAGTTATTGACCCGATAGCTAAAACAATATCTCTTAATTATTATCCTAGTACATTAATGGCACAAGTTGGTTTTGCACTAGATAAAAGTAATTATTTTATAACTTTAGACACAAGTGCTACAACTGTAAGCACTAGGAGTCTAATAGCAATTATGATAAGACCTGATAATACTTTATCATTTACTAATTTAGGAAACATACTTGGAAATTACACAAATTTTCCAACTATGAGATATTCTTTACCTAAAACTAGCAAAGGTTGGTTTGTAAGTACAGAAAAACATTTATGGAGAATATACGAAACTGATGGTGGAACATATCCAGTTGCAATGGAACAATTTTTTAATTATTGGACTACTGGAATTTCTGCAATCGCTAATTTTGTTTATTTATATAGTAAAGGAAAAATAGTTTTACAAGATGGAAGAAATTTTTGTACACAAGATTTATCAGTTAAGGAAGAAATTGCATTATCTTCAAATCAAACTATTAATATAGATATGGAAGTTGATGTAGAAAAAAGTGAATATGTTTATTCTTTTGCTAGAATTAGAAAATAAATGATATAATAAAACAAAAAAGGAGAAAACAAAGATGGCTTTAAAAAATATAGTTTCTTGCTATAATCATAGCGAAGTAATATCTGTTAATTATATAGCAACTCCTCTAGCTAAAGAGTGGTTGCCAAATGATGATAGATTTTGTAGATTAAAATTGGGTTATATAGCCTTAGCTTCCAATAGCATTTTTGCAGATGTTACTCAATCAGATAGTACAATTAGAACAGTTGAGAAAACTATTCCTATTACGATTGCCCTATGTAGTGCAGGAGTGTGCGATTACGACCTAACTTCAAAAGTTAATTTCAATGTTGCAAATGCAATTTATGAACAAGTTAGAAAAGATATTGATACTTGCGAAGCAGATAGTGAAAAATTTCCTTATGATATAGCCGTAGAAGTTATAAATAGTTCAATCACTCAATCTATTAAATTCACTGCAAGTATAGATACTTCTGCTGTTGATTTAAAGACAGTAACTATTCAAGCCAATGTTCCAGTTGCTCCTGCCGATGTAACTGGTGATTGGACTGTTACTCTAAGCAATGGAGTAGTTTTGACTTTTGGAGAGGGAAGTCTTCTTTCAGATATTCAAACTTTTGACTTAGAGGGGGTAGAATATACTCCAATAGTTAATAGATGGTTTGTAGAATGGCACGATAGAATAGCTAAAGATGGTGCGAATGGAGCAGATGGAAATAATATTTTTACTATTCAAGAATCAGGAATTTTAAATCAAACTGGAACTTATCCACTATCTTCTTTGCCATCAGGAGGTAAGCCATTAGATGTTGCAATATCTTCAAATGCCCTAATGGGTAGAATAACAGCTGTTACTGGAACTAGCTTTTCTGTATTTTGGACAACAAATGCAAAAGGTAATAAAGGAGACAAAGGGGATAAAGGAGACAAAGGGGATAAAGGTGCAGACGGGAGAGACGGAGTAGATGGAAGAGATGGAAGAGACGGAGCAGATGGTAGAAATGGTGTAGATGGAAGAGATGGACAAAGAGGACTTCAAGGTATTCAAGGTATTCAAGGTAATGCAGGATTGAATGGTGTAGATGGGCAAGATGGTGCTGATGGAGTAGGAGTTCCAAGTGGAGGAACAACTGGTCAAATTTTAGTTAAAGCGTCAAATGATGATTTTGATACTAGATGGGCTGACCTATCAGAATTTCAATAGAAAGGATATATATGCAGGAAAATATGTTTACGGCTCTATTTGGAGCTTTTATAATAGCTGTTAGTAGTGGCTTAATTTATTTAGGATTAAGCCCTATTGCAATGGGGTTATATTTAGTGTTGCTTACAGCAGATTTTGTTTCAGGAGTGTTAAAGTCTATAATTATCGGAGAGGTGATTACAGCTCAAAGAATGAGAGTAGGTTTATTTGTTAAGGTGATGATGTGGATTTTACCAATCATATTAGCATTAACAGCTACTATTGCTAATGTTGATGGACGGAAAATGTTTGAATGGGGTCTTACTTTATTATCTGCCTCAGAAGCTTATAGTTTTATTTGCAATGTTTATACAATGAAAACTGGAAAAGAATTACCAAAAATTGACGCTTTAGCGATAATTGGTAATAAGCTTAGAAAACTCATAAATTCAAAAATAGGAGAAGAAAATGTTAAATGATAGAGTTTATCAAATTGTAATAGCAATTATTTCTACTATGTGTATTGTTATGTTATTATTTATAGGCTATCAAAGGTCAGAATTGACTAGCAAAGATAATGAAATTAGTGATATAAAGCTTGAAAAACAAAGAGCAGAAGATAATAATATGACTTGCAAAGAAGAATTGAAAAAATCAAATGAAGAGAAAAAGAAAAACAGTATTGATTCTGAAAAAAATTTAAAGTTACTTGAAGCTGAAAAGGCTAAAATGTTAAAAGAATTAAACAAAAAGGTAGGAAGCAATGAATGTGATGATATTAAAAATAGCATTGATAGCATTGGTAACACTGATTATACAAGGTTGCTCAGGTAAACCTTATCCAGTTGATAGACCATTTGAAGTAGTTGTTACTGAAAAATGTAAGCCTCCTAGACCGATAGGTTGTGATTTATCTTTTCAGGACACTTACACTAAAAAAATTGACCAAATGGATTTTTGTATAAGAGAGCTTTTTGGAATAGTCAATTTTTGTTCTTCAGGAGAGAATATTGAATCTAAAACACCTGACTAGCTTAGGTGTTTTTTTATGTCAAAAAAAATATTATAAGAGGTTAAAATATGAAAATAGATGAAATGGTTTTAAAAATAAAAGAACACGAGGGTTTTAGAAAAAATGTTTACATTGACCCATTACAAAGAGGTAGATTTACGAAAGAACAATTAGCGTGGTTTGAAGCAAATAGAGACGCTATGAACTTGACTATTGGTTATGGAACATTAATGGAAGATATTAATGATGAAATGGCTGAGATGATGTTAAAATACAAACTAGAACAAAAAATTACAGAAGTAAATAAAGAGTTTAAATATTTAGGAACTCACAAAGAAAATGTATGGGATTGTTTGTATCTTATGGGGTATCAATTAGGAACTGATGGTATAAAGAAATTCAAAAAAATGCTGATAGCAATTAGTAAAAATGATTATAAAACTGCTTATGCAGAAGCAATGGATAGCTTATGGGCTAGACAAACTCCTAAGAGAGCAAAAGAGACAGCAGGGCTATTACTAGCCTAGTTGTCTTGCATAAAGGCTTCTATTGCCTTTATAGCTTCTTCATAACCTCTACATACAATAACTTTAAATCCTAATTTTTCCATAATAGGGTGAATCTTTTTTTGCTCTTTTGATACAGTTCCACCTTTGAGTTTTTTCATCTCTACAAATAATATAGCACCACCTGCTTTTAATATACACAAATCAGGAACACCTGCTAATAAACCCTCAGCTTTTAATCTAACTCCTATACTTTGATGTCTATAATCACCATTCGGAATAGAAAATATAATTCCTTGCTCTTCTGTGTAGTCTTGTTTAAATTTGTTTACCACTGTAACTTGATGTGCGTGTTCTAAATCTTTATTATTATTCATCTTCTTTTACCTCCTCTATGTCTTCATAATTGTACGATATAGCGTCTAATAAAGTTACAAGTGTTCCTGCATATATAAGTCCGTTTAATCCCCAGTCGTGCATAAAAAATTTATACTCAAAGATAAACTGAGTTGCCTCATTTATACAACCTATAATTACAAATACAACAACAGTTTTCACAATTAAAATAGCTAAAGCTAACATTAATCTAATAATTTTTTTTCTAATATCTTTCACAATTTTCTCCTCTTTGTATTTTTTTAAAAGTATCATTATATTTCCATTCACAACCACAACTAGAACGACCAAGTTTAGCTCCTATTTCTTTATAAGAATACCCCTTATCTCTCATCTCTAGTAATATACCTATTTCTTCACTTGCCCAATGTTTTTTTGAATTTATAACAATTTCTTTTTTTCTATTGAATCTTTTTAAAAAATTTCTCCTTGTCATAATTTTATCATAATTATTTTCAAGTCTTTTTTTTAATCTACATTTTTTACAACAGAATTTTTTATGTTTATAAGCTGTTGCAAATTCTTTATCACAATGTTCACATTTTTTTATATCCTTTTGCTTGTATGTTCTAGCTGTGTAATATTGTTGCATATTTCTAGTACATTCTTTGCAATATACATTTAATCCATCTTTTCTCTTTTTGTCTTTACCAAAATATTTTTCAGGTTTCATAAATATTTTTTTACAATTTATACAAGTTTTACTCATATCTTTCTCCTAAAATATCTACATTCTTCTTTCATCATAGCCCTACTTGAATCATTGTAGCAATTTTCATCTTCAGGGTCTTTCAGCTTCATTTTACAATATAAAGCACCTTTCTTTTCTATATTTTCATTGCAATCATCACAAGTTGTTTTTTGCTCTTCTTTCTTTTGATTAGGTTTTACAACTGTATTGGCTAAAGGGTTGAAGTAGCTATTTTTCATAGCTTATCCTCTTCTTTATTATAGCTAAGTATTTCATAAAATTTTCCTTTTTTAATATATTCAATAGTATTAATACCTATTTCTCTTGCTTTTTCAAAGGCTTCTAATTTTTTTCTTAACCAATCTTTATCACTGTCTTTTGTAAACCAAACATCAAATTTTCTGTAAGGTGTAACAAATGATACCTTTAGACATTGCGACCCACTCATAGACATTGTATCAAAACAATCGTATTCTAAAACTTCATCTATTTGTTTTCTTGTTGGGTCTTTTTTCATAAGTTTAAATTCTAGCCTCAACTTTTCATTAGGGTCAATAAGTTCGCCTCCACAACTTTTGCATTTTCTAGCAGTTATATCATTCTCAGCTTCACAAGTTTCACAAAACTTAACAGTCCATCTATAACTGCATTGTACGCCTATTTTATTAAGTCCAATACATCTTCTTCCATAATGAGCAGGAAGTGGCTTAGCCCTATCTTCTTCTACATAAATTGGAGTACCTAATAAATCAGTAAAATATCCATTTTCATTTATTAAATATCCACCTTTATTCTCTCTTGCACTAAAACAATTCTCAAACCCACATTCAGGACATACTGCATTTACTTTTTCAGAATTTTCTTTAGCTACATAGGTTTTTATTTCAGGATTGAATATATCTCCATCAGGAGTGTGTCTATCTAAATTCTCTGCATAATCTAATATTAGAACATCTTCTTTACCATCGTATAATCTCAATCCTCTACCAATTATCTGCTGAAGTAAACCTGCACTTTCTGTTGGTCTCATAAGTGCAATCACATCAACAATAGGAGCGTCAAATCCAGTAGTTAAAACAGATACATTTACTAGATACTTTATAGCTCCGTTTGTAAATTTTTTAATAATGTATGCTCTATCTTTTGAGCTAGTTTCACCAGTTACAACTGCACTTAATGCAGGAGGCAAACTTTGCATAATCTCATTGCTGTGATGAATATTTGTTGCAAAAATCATAACAGCTTTTCTATCTTTACTTTTTGCAACTATATCAGCTACTATATACGCAGTTTTTCTACCTTGTCCTACTATTGCTCTATCTAAATCATCTTCATCAAAATTACCCATATTATTGAGTTGTAAATGTTTAGTCTCATAATGTTCACCTCCAATTTCACCTATAAGTGGAGGAGTTAAATATCCTCTAGTTATAAGTTCATTAGCTGTTACCTCGTATAAATTTTTATAAAAAAAAGGGTTCACAGCTTCATCAGGAGACAATGTACGCTCTTTGCTGTCAATTTGATATATATATCCAGTTTTCATTCTATAAGGCGTTGCAGTTAGTCCTAAGACCCTTAATTTATCATTCTTTCCTTGAAGTTCAGAAATTATCTTTTTTACACTAGAAGTTATCCCGTGTGCTTCATCTACGATTACAAGTCCAAATTGGTCTCCAAATTTATCTATTGCATTTGCAACACTCTTTGGAGTTCCAAACACAACAGCGTGTCTTAGGCATTTACTACCAAGAGAAGCAGAATAGATTGAAGCAGGATTACCAGTTAAAAGATACTTTGCTCTATTTTGTTTTACCAATTCACTTGATGGAGCAAGTATAAGTATTCTCTTTTTGCTAATATTAAATATTTTATTTGCTATTTCAGATATAATAATACTCTTCCCTGCACCAGTCGCTAGAACTAATAAACTTGAATTTAGATTTTTCAGTATATAATTTACTGATATTTTTACACACTCATCTTGATAATCTCTTAACTTAATTGACATCTGTTCTATCCTGCAAATTTTGGTTACTCATTTCTTGTTCTGCATATTCTAAATCTTCTAACACTTTATTTATTTCAACTATGATAAATGACGATGGAAACATAGGAGATTCTTGAATCATTTGTCGTAAATCTTCTAATCTTATTTTTGCAACTTCAATGTTTGTCATAATGTTTCTTTTTGTAATTTATCATCTTTTTCAAAAGATTTAATTTCAGCTAATTCTTCATCTGTTAAAATAATAACCTTTCCACTCTTTAGAGTGTACTTAGTCTTATTATTTCCTAGATATTCACAAATCATATTTTACCCCTCCCTATTTAATTTTATTTAATAAAAAATTAATAATAGCAGTAATAAGTATAATAAATACTCCAATCCAACTACATAACACTACTATTACTGCTGTTTGTCTAGCGTCTTCAATATCTAAAAATGTTCCATATTCTAAGACCTTTTTGTATGTAGGAATATACATTATAAAAGAAATAATCATTCCTATTATATAAATAATTAATATTTCCATTTTAACCAATCTCCCCCACTGTTACGCTTGATAAAATAAGTGTCTCTCCTAAAAACACACCTTTATAGTAAGTTCCACTTGTAGAATGACCATTATTTTTTTTGTATTTTACTCCATTCTTTGTTACATAGTGATATTTAGTGTCTCTTAACTGAACAGTTGTACTGTTTTTTTTACCAAATCCTGAGATTTTTTCAACAGTTCCAACGAACGGAAAAGTATGTTTAGCCATTATTTTATCCCCCAACTTATAGAAGCTTTGCCTCTGTAAGGAGTTAAATCCAAGTTAGGCAAGTGTTCTTTTACAATATTAGCATAAGATATGCTTCCTGCTTTTTCAGTTTTAAAGAGTTGTCCTGCCTCACATTTGTAATTTTCGTGATTAGTTATAGCTAACAGTTCTTCTAGTATTTTAGCATTATCTTCTTCAATAGCTTTAATCTTATTTTTGTTATTTTTATAATCTTCTATAAGTTTATCTGCATTTGAAAAATTTGCGTCTCTTAATTCTAAATATTTATCGTAAAATTCTTTCAATTTAGGAATAAACATTTCTACCCATTTCGGGTCAGCTTTTACAGTTTCTATCTTTTCTCCAACTGGCGACCATTGATAAAAGTAGCATTTATTTCTACCAGTAACTAATAGTTGTGTTTGAATTTGTGCGTAATAATGAGGCTGTTCCTTAATGCTTTTAAAGTCATCACTATCTTTTTTTCCAAAAGGACACTTTAACTCAACAAGAGACTTAGACCCAATATATCCATCAGGAGAAGCTCCTAGCCAATCATATTCTTTTGATACTTCAAAAAAAGCTTCTTTAACCTTGAATCCAGTCTTTTTTATGAAACTTGCCAAAGCATTTGGTTCATTATAAACACCATAATCTAGTGCAGGATTACTTTCTAAAGGCTTTAACTTACCTTTATAGTCATCTATCATTTCTTGCATAACCTTACTAGCAGTTGAGAATGGCGACAATCCTAGAATCGCTCCTACTCTACTTCCAGTAATTTTGTGTCTTCTTTGTTCAAACCATTCTGCTGTTCTTTGTTCAGCTTTTTTATTAGCCATAATTTACTCCTACTTTTAAAATATTTAAGTTTATAAACTTAACAAAGAGAGTACACCTCAATATAATCCTGATTAACTATATTGTAGTTTCAAAATAACAAACTATATAAATAAAACTTAAATTGTTCTACTCTCTTTATTAAATCTATCATAAGATGGAATAAAGCTATAAACTTTATTCCTCTTGTGTAACACTATGCCTAAAAAGGTATATCGTCTTCGTCTATATCAACTTCAGGGATATTTTTTTTAGGTCTCCCTCTACCTGCACCACCAACATTTAAAGTATTTTTAGCTTTAACAGCAGGAGCAACAGTATCAGTAGTTTCTTCTGTATCAATAGCTTCTTCTTCTTCATCATTTAATGGTTGTTCAGCTTTTTCTTCTGCTGTTCTCTCATCGTGAACAACTATATTAGGCGTTCCATTTTTTCTAGGAGAAACTCCTGCTACCCAGTTACCACTAGCTTCCCCCTGCTCCCAAACTCTAAGAGTTAGCACCATTGGCTTGTTGCACAGCTCTTTTTGCAAATCTTTATCTTCAGGTTTACTTGTTGCTTGATGAATACCTGCACCTGCATTAAATGAAATATTTGCTAACATTTTTCTATGTTTTTTTGCCTTTGTATCATCATCTACTTCAACTCTAACTTTTTGAAAAATAACTCTATTTTTATACTCTTCAGGTTTTAAAACTTTCCATTTTAATTTGATGTAATCTTCATTTTCATCATCAAGATAATCCCACTTTGCTTCATCAATAAAAGCTAAAACTCTTGTTCCATCAGGGATAGGTTCTAAATTGCTATCAACTGTAACAACTCCACTTACTTCAGTTTCATCTGTTCCTAACCAATTATTTCTTGCCATAATTAAAACTCCTCATCATCTTCGATTATTTTTTTGTTAGATACTGCTTTTTTTGCAACTACTTTTGCTTTAGTATCACCTGCTCCTAAGAAACTGCTAAAAGGATTTACACCCTGCTCCAAGAAAATTGGTTTAGTGATACCCAGTCTGTTTTTAGAGATATTAGAAGCAGTTGCAAAGCAAACAAGCTCTCTTCTACCATCTGAAACAGCTTTTCCTTTTTTGCCATCTTCACCTTTTATAAAAGTTTCTAATCTAATAAAAGCTATCACATCTACATCATCTGTGTATGGAGCAATAGATTTTTTACCTAACCTTGCAGTGATTCTAGTATATTCATCTAAATCAGGAGGCGATATTGTTTCTATATCTGCGTGAGCTATGAATATAACATTTATACCTCTATTTAAAATTCTAGTTGCAAGTTTTCTTACATTCTCGTGCATTGAACCAACAGCAGATAAACCTGCTCCATATCCACCTAAAGCTGTATTGATAGATTTTGGTTTTCTACTATCAGAAGCCATAACCTCTTCAATGAATAATCTATCTAAAGCAGTTATAGAATCAATAACAACAGTTTCATAGTTATGGTCTTCATCAGCAAGTGCTGTTAAATATTCATATAATTCTTTAGAATTTTTAATCAAATCAGTTGCGTCAGGAACAGCATACCCTGCTTGAATAATACTCATTAAACCATCTTCAATCCTAATAAAGATTGGATTAGGAAAACTGTTAGCTAGTATTGTTTTACCAATCCCTGCTTCACCTAAAACTGTTACAGCTAGTGCCTTTCTTTCAGGCTTTTTTAATTTGTTTAATACTGACAACTTCTTTCTCCTTTTCTTTTTTCCACATTCTAATTAAAACTCCACCCTCTTCCATCAGTTCTACCACTGTATCAAAAGAACATTTTTTATCTAGCAAATAATTGAAAACAAATAATAATAATCCCTCATCTATTTTGAAAATTAAAGATAAGTAAAAATTCACTTTTTTCTCTAAAAGGTTTAATTGACTGATTATATTACTCGTTTCAATATCCCATTCAAATAACAAGCTCTCTTCTCTAACTAGGCTTCTTTGCAACAAGGTTGCTAATAGCATATATGTTGCTCCAACTCTTTTCTTATCTGATACTTCTATCTTAAGATTTTTAAAAATATCATTATCTGAAAGTTTAGGATAAAATTCTCCATTTACAAGAAGCTTTGCTTTTACACCATAAGGAATAAAATCAAATATCTTCATCTTAATACTCTTCTTCTATTTTTACAAAGACAAAATTACCTTTTGCTATCGTTGTATATCTAAACTTTGTTGAATATATACCATACATTGTAGCTCTAATGTCTTTGGCTGTTTTACCACTTGGAATTTCTATTCCAAAACTATCTCCTACCTTTCTACCCTCGAAACTTTTTTTTATGTTAGCTGATACGTTTACATAATTCTCGTCCTCGAATGGATTAGTTATATCACTTAGCACAAGTCTAAACCTCCTTTATTTTTTAAAGTAAAGAATTATGACACAACAAACCTTAAAGTTTTATTAATTTATTTAATTTTATTTATTTAATAAATTCTTTTTATAATTTGCTCTTGTATTAGAAACATTTACAGCTACTACAACCCCGTTTTTATGGTTATTTATAGTATTTTTATTAATAGAAATATTATTTCCAAATTTTTGTCTATCTTCAGCCATCTGTTCTATTTTATTTAATATTTTACGTGTTTCTACAACTAAATCTCTTGACACTACTTCTACAAAATGACTAGCTCCCATATCTATAACGTCTATAATATCATCGTTAGGTAAACAATTAGGGATTTTACATAAGTGTGATAATTGATAGCTCATAGTATATTTAGTCGATTCTTTTTTGCTATCTTTTAAAATCGCTTGTTTAGAAACTACTAATCTATTAGTCATCATTAGAGGTTCAAGATTTTCAAGGATTCTCAATTCTTTATTTTTAGTTGAGGTAAATTCTTCTACTTTACAACCTGCACCATTTTTTGTTATATATTCTCTTTTTAAGATAGGTTGTAATAATTTAACAAACATACCATCACCAAAGTTAGATTCTGCCTTGATTAAAGTAACTTCATAAGCTAATGCAATTCTAGCTAATTGAACGAGCGTTGATTCTTCATATCCACCAGTTAATCCTCCAAAGTCTAAAACAAATATTCTACCTGCTAAGTGTGCAATTATTGCATAAGCTGTTTCATCTTTTCCACGACCTGACGGGTCAATAGCCATAATTACATTCTCATATTTTTTTGTGTTAGGTGAAACAGAAGCAGGGCTATAATATCCATCTCCTGCAAATCCATTATGATTTATAGGAAGTAAATTGTGTTTCAAATTACTATGCACGATAGAAATAGGAGCTTCTCTCGGGTCTAAATCCATAACAATTAAGTCTCTAAGCTTTAATGGATATTTTTCTACATCTGATAAGCTAGTATCTAGCATATATTGTAATGTATAAGAAGCCATACCCTTTGTCATCTGAACAACTAAATGCTCTAAATTATTTCTTTTGTCTGTTGCAAGTCCTACCAATTTAGGATTTCTTTGTAAGGCTCTTCTTATATGCTTAGCTAGATTACCATTATAAACTTCAACTTTCTTAGGATATTGAGCAGGGATAATAGTTTTCTCGAATGGAGCAAAAATTTCATTATTATAAACAGTATCGCTTGACTGAGGTGTACATATACATAATTCACTATAACTATTCGCAATACCTAAATTACCACATTCTGCAACACCTCTTTTGATTTTTTCTCTTTTATCAGGTGTATCAGAGTTCTCAGGTATTTCAACGTCATCATAGATAAGAAATGTTGCCCTACTTCCAGTCTTAGCACTTGTTACTCCAAAAGCAGACAATGAAGCTGAATCATTGATAGGCTTTCCTGCAACATCTAACTTCTCTGTATTATCTCTATCTCTTCCTTTTGGAGCAAGAGAATGTAAAAGTGGGATAGTTTTAAACATCTTTCCTACGAAAGCAACGAAAGACTTAGCTCTTGAAGCAGTTGCAGATATTACACAAATAATCTCTCTTCTATTTCTAAGGAGTAGCCACGTTACTAGAATCTGTGTAGTAAGAGATTTAGCTAATCCTCTTTGAGCCTGAAGCATTTTCTTACATCTTTTATAGGCTATTTTTCCAATATATTTTGCCATATATAATTGGTCTCTTGTAGGACAAGGAAGTTTTAACCACCAAAAGCAATATTTATAATATTCTTTAAAATCATTTAATAGAATAGCTTTATCATTTGTAGTTAATTTTGTATAATCTTTAATTTTAGAAGAATACGTCTTTGTTTCATAGTAATTAAGAGGATAAGCATATTTCATCTTCTAACCAACTCATCTATTTCATCTTGTTCTGTTTTTTTAGGTTTTTCATCTTGTACAACTTTATTATTTTTTAAGAGTGCAACAATGTTTCCTAGTTCACTATTTTTTATACAACCGTGTTTTAACGAAACTAGATAATGATTTACGAGTGTATTATTCAATTCATCTAGTCGTTTATGCAATGGAACTCCTTGAAGTTCCTGCATTTCTCTTATCATCTTTTCTTCAAAAGTTTCTTCTACATCATTCTTCTTGTCTTGCATTTTCTCTTTCCTCTGCTTTTGTTTCTTGTCTATTATCTGTATATGCTTTAACTAAAGATTCTTTTGCATAACCAACACCATATAAGTTACTAAATGGTAGCACAGATAAACCTCGTCTAAACTGAGACGGAGAAACATCTTGTCCAGTTCCAACTTGAAATGCTCCAATCAAACTATTAAATAAATTAAAGACTGGCAACTGTGCAGTTATTTTACCATCAAAAGCATTAGACCCTGATTTATTATCAAATCCTACACTTGCAAAATCAACCAGTGTAGGCAAATACCCTAATGCAGGTATTTGCGTAAGAGTACCTTTTACAATATTTTCAGTTTTATAATAGTTTTTCTCTCTTTCTCCACCATCAGGAGTAGTTATAGCTCCTTTTAATAAATAACCCAATGTAGTAGCTAATGTAGAAGTCGCAACATATCCCATAGCGAACATATCTTGTCTAGCTAAAAGTCTTCTAAATTGTTTATTATAAGATGTCAATAGATAATCCTTTAGCTCTAAAGCAACTTGACCACCAAAAGTATTTTTAAATAATTTGTCTCCAAAAGTGATTCCTAGTTTATCACCTAATGCTGTTCTTTGAATAACTGTATTTACATATCTTTTAGTATTTACAATAAGATGATGTTTTGCGTCTAAATCAGTCCAGTTTTCCATATTTAATTCAGTAACTTTATTCCCATTACTCCATTTTTTAGCCTCTGTTTTCCCGTGAGTTTGAATTTGGTCAGTGATTCTTTTCATCATATCCATATCTAGCCCAATCTCTTTAACTAAGTTCTTTTGAGTTCTAGTCAAATTAGGATTATTTGCCATATTAATTATCTCTGAAAACAAAGCAGTAGCGTTCCATCTTTCTAAGAAATTTTGAACAGATTTAGCACCACCGAAAGTTAAAATCATTTCCAATCCCTTGTCTGAAATATTTTCCATCTTTTCTAGGAATTTGTTTCTATTCAATTCATTTGAAGCCATATTGTTAGGATTATCATACAATCCCAATTCTGCGTCATTGGCTCTACCAATCTGTTTAAAATATGAATTTGATAAATCGAAATATGTAGCAATTTCTTGGCTCAATTTATCGTTCATTTTTCCATTAGCTATTTGGTCTTTAAGATATTTTACAGATGGAAATTCTAAGGCATTACGTACTCCATAAGTAAAAATAGTTGAACCAACCTCAGTAATAGCAGATAAACCAGTCATTCCTAATAGTCTCATAAAGTTCCAGTTTTTCATTATTCTATAACTTTGTTGAAAAGCAGATGTAGGGTCTTTTATAGTAGGAACTCCCATAGCTTCAGCAATAACTTCTTTCCAAAACGTAATCTGCTTCTCTATTTCTTTGCTAGGTAATTTGTTTACTCTTCCCTCTTTTATTATTTCTTGAAAAAATAAATCTTGCTCTCTTGGAGTTGCGAGAGAATATTCATCTGCACCAGTCTCCCATTTAATATCCCCTCCAAATCTTGATTCATCTTTTAACTCTGAATTAAAGTTAATATCTCCATCTTCATCTACAACATTTGCTAAAGTTTTTTGTTTAAATCTTACGCTGTTAAGCATAGACTGACCACCTTGACGCTGTGCATATCTATCCCAAATTTTCCTAAAGTTATGGTCTGAAAAATCCATCATAGATATTGTCATATCTATACCATCTTTATTCTTTACTTGAAGCTTAGTCGTATAATCAAATAGTCCTCTTGCTCGTTGATTGCTAGACATAGAATCATTTGACAAGGCTTTATCAATTTTTTCAAGAAGTAGATTGTCTAATAAGTCCACAATTCTAGTATGTTGAATATCCCCTTTATCCATAATTTTTTCAGCTACTTTTATAATCTCGTCCTGAAACTCATTAACTTTTACTGAATCAGGGTCTATGTTATATTTCTTAGCAACCCCATTTTTAAACATTGTCAATACAAAATTTTTAAAATCAGCAGAATTTAAACCTTTTTGTTGTAGCGTACCAATAATATCTCCATAAGCAATAGGAGTATAGTTGTCTCTTTTTTGATATGGTAAAGTATCATTTTTATTTAAAAATGTATCAGCTACATTCTTATCCCATTTATTTACATTTAAACTTTTTAAAGTTTTAATTTGAACATCTGCTATTCCAATGTCTAAGTTTTCATCTAATTCAGTTATTCTTTTTATGGATTTATTTTCTTTTTTGCTATAAGTTGCGTGTTTCTCTATTTCAGCTTTTATCAGATTTTTTTCATCAGGAGTAAAATCATAAAGACTATTGATTGCTTCATCTAAATCACCAGTTCTATGATATGTATTTATAATAGAATCTTGATTCTGTTTACCTCTCATAAATCTTGTATGTTCTTTGTTAAATTGTTCATAAACATCAAAAGATTTTAAAGCTGTATTTTTTACAATAGATAACATACTATCAACGCTTGAATCTAAATCAGCTTCCGTCATTTTCCCTTTGTTCAAATCATTCAAGGCTCTCAAATCTTCTTTAATTATTTGTTTAACTTCATAATCAGTAATATCAGGATTGAACTGTCTATAATTACCCATTCTACCAACCATCTGATACACGTCTGATTCGGCTTTATTATTGAAGTGTGTTGTCATTCCAGTACCATAAATTTTTTGAGAAATATTAGTTGTTAGTTCTTTTAATGGTTGTTCATAAATCCCTTGAATATTTGTAGCTACTGCCATCATTCTTTCCTGACCAAATATTCTATTGTTCTGAACATTTACTAATGCTTGGTCATTGAACATTTGCTCCCCTACACCTTTAGCTACATCTATCTTATTTCTTTTTGTCGCATAAGAAGTAATTGAAAAATCAAGTGCGTCTGCATATTGTAAAATTCCCATATCACTTGCTTTTTTGAACCTATCTTGTATTATGCCAACATAACTTTCACCTTTAATAATAGCTTCTCTTACAGCACTTTGTGTATTTGTTTCTAAAGTATTTTTTTCATTTTCATAACTTTGAGTAACTTTTTTTTGCTCTTCTAATTTTTGAGTATTATTTTCAGCTCTATATTGCTCTTCTAGCTTCAAACTCTGTTCAAGATTAGAATTAACTTCATAATATTTATTAGATAAAATAGGGTCTATCCCTTTGCTTATAAGCTCTTCTCTTTCAAAAGTATTATTAAGGATAGAATCACTTACTTGTGCAACTTCTCTATTTAGCAAATTCTCATCTATAAGTCTTGCTCCTCCTCCTAACACTCCACCAAAGGCAAAAGACATTCCTAATCCTGCTAAAAACTCCTCTTGACTTTGTTCTCTTGCTCTAAGTCCTGCACTCTCTACTGCTCCATAAGAAATTGCTCCTGCAAGTCCACCCTTACCAAAAGCCTGAAACACAGTGTTGGCTCTACTCAAACCTGCTCCAACACCTACATAAGAAGTAGGGTCTGTTATCATTGGTAGTACATCTCCAATAAAATCGAATCCAGTTCCTTGTGCCTTTTCCTGAGTTTTATAAGCTTCAGTTAAAATATCCAATCTATAATCAAAATCTCTCTGACTAATTGGGTCTTGTACTAAAGATTTTATTAAGTTATCAGGAACTTTTTTACCAGTTTCTTTTTCCCAATTTTTTAATCTCTCAGCATTATTTTCAGTAGTCCAGTTAATATCTCTTCCTAATGAGTTTGTAACATCTACATTATCAATAGGGTAACCATCTCTTTTATTTTCAATAGCTTGTGCAACTCTCATAGAAATTCCACTTAAAGGATTATTAAGTAAAAAGTCGCTACCCCATTGTTCTAAACTTGATGGAGTTTCAAAGTCAGAGAGTGGTCTATTATTTGAAAATGCAGTTGTTTCTGCCATAGGATTAGGTATAGTCGCATTATCTTTAATAACCCTACCTGCTTCAAGTATAGTTCTATTTTGAGCTTGTTCAGGCGTTACCTTTGGGCTTAAAGCCCTATTCTCTGCCTGAGATTCTAATATATCTTTTAATGCCATTTTAGTCTCCTAATATTGTATTGTTGCTTGATTCAATTTTTTTATCTCTTACTAATCTTTCAAGCTCTTTTAGTTCATCTTTACTAATTTGTCTATTTTTAAATTTATCAAAATAAGAATCATTGTAGTATCTACTTGCACTATCAATAGTTTTGTATTCTTTTTCTAAAGATTTAACCTGCTCTTCTATCCAAATATTCTCATAAAGATTGTTTGCTCCTGCTGTATCATAGTAATTTTTCTTACCATCTTTATCAATAATTACTAAGCCTCCGAACTCATCTTGTTTGAATCTAGCACTAGGGTATCTTTCTTCTAACGCTTTTAAACTGATAGATAATTGGTCTTTATTTAATTCAGCATTAAGTCCAGTATCAAATATACCATCTTTAGTATTGATTACATAATTATCTTTGTACAATTCTAACTCTTCAGCATTTTTAAAAGAGTGGATTCCAACTAAATACTTATCATCAGAATTTTTAGTCTTATAGTTTGCTTGTTTTACTACGCTGTTCTTATCATTATTATAAGTTGTAGTTATCATTTCCCAATTTTTTTCATCATCAATATTCACACCTAGTTGTCTTGCAACTGCTTCCAATTTAATTGAATCTTTTGATAATCCATAAACTCCATTACTATCAGAATATGCTTTTTTTTCTTTTAGATAATTAGCATAGTTATTCACTACATTATCAGAGATATATTCCCCTTTATTAGGGTTTTTAAATCCACCAATACTTACTTTAGTTTCAGTTGAATATAACTCGTTTTTCGCAGTATTTAATTTTTTAATTTCTTTATTAATTTGGTCTTGATTCAAATTTGCTTTACCGAGATTTAAGATAAATTCATTTGTAACTATTTCATCTGTCATTTTTGCACTAAGACCATCAGTTACTACTCCTTTAGAAATATCTTGTAATTGCCCCACAGCAAGATTATAAGCCCCAGTAACAGTTGCTTTATTTATTGATTGTATTTGTGAGTAGTCAAGTTTGACATTTTTATTATTAAGAAGCCATTCTGCTTGTTCTATATTTCCCCCATTAATTGAATCCAGTGTTGAATTTAGAATAGAAGATATGCCAGTTTGAACTAAATTATGTTTATTAGAAAAATTTACCGTATTATCAATAATAGAATTAAACTCTGAATAAGTAACCTTGTTTCTTCTTAATAAGTCAGTATTCTCTTTTATAGATTGCTCAACATTAATCTTTTGTTGTTGTTTGCTATAATCTAAATTTGCTTCACTGCTTCTATTTAAAGCCCACCATAAAGCTTTAGGATTACTTCTTAGCTCATTATTCATAACTGAGAAAGCTCTTGTTGCACCTGCGTTCTCTGCTTCAATTACAGTAGCATTTGGATTCTTGTTTAGATAATCTCTCGCAGTCTCATTTGCTATTGTTTTAAATTTATCTTTGAGAAAAACATCTTTTGCTTCTTTTTCAGCTTTTAAATCAGCAATAGACTTACCAGTTGCTTTTGAAAGAAAGTCATAGTATTTATTGTCCTGCTCTTCTTTCTTTAAATCACCATTGGTCTTAGATAGATTACTGCTGTAAATGTTTGTTGCTCTTTCAATTAATGCAGATAAATTTCCAGTCTTTTGAAAGTCGATATATAACTTAGAATATTGAGCTTCACTATTTGCTAATGCTACCTTGTCAGTCTCTTCAATTAAAGCTTTTCTCTCTTTCTCTTCTTTGACATTATCTTCATTCCAAGTCTGCTGTGCCTTTAAATAATTATTGACTTGATTCTCTCTGAATCTATCTTTAAATTTTTGCGATTTAAAAAGAGAATTAACATCAAACTGTTCATCATATCTTTGGCTCTCAGCTAGTCTTTTTTCACCTTTCATACCATCATAGTTGATACTAAGTTCCCAGTTTTTTTTATCAATTATATATTTGTTATATACTTGTTCATCTTGTGCTTCAGCCTTAATCTGTTCAGCTCTATCAATTTTTGAATTAATATCTATAACAGTTTCACCGATTTTCATTCCTTGTAAGATGAGCTTTCCAAGATTAGTCCCATATTGAGGACTTCTCATATCTATGGAAAAGTTCTTAGTTCCCTCTATTTCATTATAACCTGCGTCATTTGGCATTGTCATTTTCTCCTATTATCTGTTGAAAACAAAACTATTATTATTTTGTCTTTGTAAACTATATTTTTCTAAGATATTAGTTTTTGGTGTTCCTAAATATCCACTTAAACTGTTATTATTCATATCTAGCAACATATTGTCTTCTCCTAGATTGAAATTTTTAACTCCTGAAGCTGTTGCTGTTGTAGAGGCATTATCTGCAACTGTTGATGTAGCACTTGACCCACCACTCATTGCTCCACTTAATCCTGCACCAAAACTAAGACCTTGTATTGCACCACTAATTGCTCCGTCTAAAGCTTCTGTAAAAGGGTCTTTCATTTTTGCGATAGCATTTTGTGCTATAATCATTTGGTCTTCACGCTGTGCAGATAAACTATTGGCTAGATTCAAGATATTTGTTTGAGCATTTTCTATAACTCTACCCTGAGCCTCATCTCTTTTTGTTCTTAAATCAGCTTTGATTCTTTCAACGCTGTTCCCACTTGTTTCAGTTTCGGCAACACTTGCTATAAAATTACCATTAGCCAACATAAAATCTCTCTGTACTTTAGTACCTGCAACTACTGCTAATTGCTGTTGTTGTATTTCTCTTAGTTCAGTTAAATCCTTTTGCTGTCTATATCTTCTTTCTGCTGTTTTAACCTGCGTTTTGATAGCTTCATTTTGAGCCTTAGCATTTTCATAAGCATTATATCCACCTGCAACTGCACCTACAACAGTTGAACCTACTATAATTGCACTCATTTTACTACCTCTTTTTTATACATTTCTTTATCAAGCTTTATTATATCTAATTTTTTATTATTTGTAACTGTTGTAGTTGCGTATATAGTATCTTCAAGAACAATGCAACATCTTCTCGAATTTGGATAGGTCTTAAATACGGACGGAGCTTCTATTAAATACTCATCAAAAGTTCCATCTTCTAGTATATCTCTTTGTAATATTTTACCTTTAAGCAAAAAAGAGAAGCCACCTTTTTTGTGTAGCTTCCCAACTATTGCACTGCCTTTTTTTGCAAAGGTTTGCCTATAATATATACCACAATGGACTTCCTGCACTGTTTCAAAGTTTTTCATCTATTATCTCCACTAAAAACCCCGTCAATGAACAGAAATTATGAACAATTAATATAGGCTTATCATCTAGTCTATAATTTGATACATCACCTTGAATTAATTTTGTTAGTCTTCCTGCTAAAGCTTTAATTTCAAATTGTCCTAACCTTTTTGTAATTTGTTCAATTAAAAGTTTTTCAATAAGATTCATTCTTTCTGATGTAACTTTCTCTATCTGTTTTTTTATCATCTCTTCCATCTCTTCCATCTTTGCCTCCTATTTTGTCCGTTCAGGGAGGACAATTACCTCCCGAACAAACTTTGTTTTTTTTATTGTATCTAATTCTTTATATATGAAGTATGGTAAACAAGCAATAAGACACAGAATTTCCACTATCTGCATAAACAGTTATCTTAGAAAATAAACAAAGGATTTTATCTTTTTTTATTTTTATACCAACTAATGATTGTATTTTTGATACTGTTTTTTTATTCATTTACCACCAACTTTAAAACTTCTTCTTTTGTAGCAGGGCGACATTTTTACTTTTAAAAAATGCACAAATTCAAAGATATTTATAGAGATACAATTAGAATAATCCTTATCATAAAAGATTATAAGATTATTGTCTTTTCTTTCTATATCATAAACTACTTCATTTCTTGAATGTTCAACTATTCGTTGTAAATTTTCGCTCATCTAAGCCCCTTTATACTTCATCAGCTATATTTTTTGGAATAATGATTTCTGACTTGTCATAAGTTGTAAATAAATAGTTTTCATCATCTACTTCAACACTTAAAAATTGCCCTTTTTTAAAAGGTTCAAAATCTTTATTAAGTGTAATGATTATCCTGCTACGTTTTGTCTCATTATTGATAACGTTAATAGTCATTTTGTCCAAGTCTATTTTTGCAACTGCTTCCCAATATGCAGGGATTTCTTCTGCACAACTTTCAAATACAGTTACAACTGCTTTTATTGGAGTGCCAATATTTTTTATCACTATTTCGTCATCTGCTTTTAATTCTTCTATTGAAGAACAAACTACTTTCATAACTCCCCTTATAGTTACATATTTATACATCTTCATTCCTCTTCTTTAACTGTTTCTAAAAGTCGCTCAACTAATTCCTCTTTTGTCTTAAATAAAAAGTCATCTGTTGCTCTTGTTCCTCCTCCACTTCCTGCCATATCTTCATATAGATTTTCTACTTTTATTTGTACATCTTTATCTATGAAGACGTTTATCATTTTTATTTTTACTTTCAAAATCCTACAAGCATTAAGCATAAAAGCTTCATCACCAATGTTAAACTTAGTTTCTATTTGCATTATTTGCTCCTATTAATTTAATTTATGTACTTGAACAAGCCTATAATCAATACCTAATTGTCTAAGCTTTCTTTCAAAATCAAATATACAAGAAGTCCTATATTTTGCCTCAATTATTTTGGGTCTATCCGTCCAATTTGCTTCAATATAGCACATCGTTTCAAAATCCTCATATTTAAACGTTAAACAATCAAAAATAACTGTATTGTTGTACTTGATTTTTCGCTCACCCAAGCCCGATTTAACATCATTTTTAAATTTCAATAATTCTGTTCTCAAATCCTCTATATTCTCTTTTGAAACTGTTTCTAAGTCTTCAAAATAACGAATATAATCATTTTTAAGTTTTTTAATCTCAAAGAGAAATAAAAAAACTAACCCAACATTTAACAAACATAATAAATATATAATTTCATTATTCAAATTTAACTCCTTTTTTTAAATATAGATTTTATTTTATCCCATAAAGAAAAATCTTTTTTAGATAACTGATAAGTTAAATCTAAAACCTGCAACGATAAAGCACGATTATCTGATTCTAGTTTTCTAACTCTATCATTAAAGCCGATTGTTTCTAAATACCTATCTATTTGATTTTTAAATTTTTGACTTTCACCAATTTTAAGATGATTATTTTTATAAGTTTTTAGCTTAACTTGCTCGAACTCAATGCTATTATCGCTAAAATCTAAGCATTTATCCCAAGTAACTGTTGAGTTTAACATCGTGAAAGCGTGTAAATCTTTCCTTACTTCATATTCGCTTATTTTGATTTCTTCATATATAGCCATTTGCATTTTAATCACCTATATAAATTAATTTAAAGTTATCTTTAATTGATAGATAACTCATTTCATTTAGTTTTTTAGCCAATTTATGAACATCTTGAATAAATACCTCTTTTATGTATAGATTTAAACTCCATTTAGTAGTTAAAATATCATAATCAATCAAGATACAAAGCTTATAATCTTTTTGGCTCATAGACTGTAAAGTCTTAGCCTTAGAAACAAAGTTTTCTAAGCTCTTATTGTCTAGCTTTGAAACTGTTTCACCAAAACCACCTATACGGACGAGAAAATCACTATCTTTTGATAATGTTTCAAGCGTATCAACTGAAATTAATGTTTTATTTTCTAGCTGTATCATATTTAAGCCTCCTATTTTAAATATATTGAAATGTTTTCATTAATATCATATATAGCTAATTGTTTATTTTCTCTAGCCACTTCTAAAGCCTCTTTTTTATCCATAATATTCAAACTTAATCCTATATACCAAAAGCCCTCGTTTACATCGTACCAAACGCCAAGATATAAATTATCTATCGTTTCAAGTTTGACTTTGTTTGTCTTCCAGTAGCTTAATAATAATTCTCTTGTTAAAACTTTAGATTTTAAGTAAACGTCTTTTGTACTAACCATAAAGCCGTTCGTAGGTTGTTCGCCTTTGTTGTTTATTGATATACCTTTATTTTTTAATATATCAGCTAGTTTATTTGTTAGCATTTTTTACCTCATTTTAATAATTATATTTCTTTGATATTTTAAATTATATTTTTCTTTAAAAAGCTTTATAGCTTCTCTTTTGTTATGATAATAATATATCTCTTTTAAAAGAATATTACAATCATCTCTGCCAAATATATTTATTTCATTGCCTTTCTTTTCAACATTTAATATCATAATTACCCCTTTATAGCGTCAAATTGTTGTTTTAGCTTTAGATATTCCAAGCTTACCTTTTTGCCTTTTATAACCAATATTTGCATTTTAATGTGTAGTTGTTGCTTTATAGTCATTTTATTATCTCCCCAAATACTGATTAATGTCTATGTTTCTTATATGGTCATAGTCATTATATAGATTTATTTTAGCTATCTCTTCATTCTCTCCATAAGTGCTTATCCCTTTGAAGTTTTGAATTAATCCGATTGAGTCTTTTAAAACTCCTTTAAAATTTGCTATAAATAGAAACTCTACTTTGACTACAACACCATCACCATCATTAAATTCAACGCCCATAAAATAAGCCGTTATTTCGTCATTACTTAATTTTCCATTCACGTTTGTTATCCAACTATGACCCGTTTTTGTTGTTAATTTTACATTTTTAAGCATTTTGTATCTTTCCTTTTAAAGCTTTTGACAAATCACTTAATACATTATAAGACTGAAAAACAATCCCACCCCCGAACCATTTAGCCCTATATTTTTTTCCACCAAATGCACGAGCTAAATTTATAGCCTCATTATAATCATTATGTAATTCTAAAAAGTGAACAACATATCTTGGATTCCCGTTTATATCGTTATCAATCCTGAAATACTCAATAGTTTTATTATTAATTTCTATTGTACTTTTTTGCATAATATACCCCTTAACTCTCAACTAAGATAACAAAGTCCACAAAGTCATTAACTCCGTTATCATTTAGAACTTTTGCTAATTTTTTATAGCTACAATTTACACTAAAATTTGAGTGAATTTGTTGATATTGTTTTACAAATTCTTTCGCTTGTTCTTCTGTAATTTTACTCATCTTTCAACCCCTAAATATTCTAAGATAAAGTTTATTTGAATAGGTACAAATTGTTTGAATTTGTCATAATATTCAAGTTGCCCTACAATATCAGCTTTAATAATTTTGATAGCATTACTTACATCGCTTTTATACTCATCTCCTAAATTATTATCTATACACCAATCTAAAAATTCTTGTATTTGTAAATCGCAAACTATTTTTTCATCATTTGCACTAAATCCCAAATGACTGTTTAAGTGGTGTGTATCGTGCCAAACTCTCGCCAAGATATTGTAAAACACTCCCGAACAATCATCAGTCTTATAGATAGTATTTTCGCAACCCTCTAAGCTTATTGTCATATATCCGTTCGCTTCTGTTTCGGCTACAAATTTATCAAAGTTATCTGTTGTTGTTGGAGCAATAGAAAAGTTTTTATTTCTGTACTCACTATCTAAAAAATCTTTGATTAATTCTACACCTTTGTTAAATTCTGCTAGTTTCATTTTGAAAACTCCTTTTTTTTATTTATACAGAATTATAACATATTTTTTTTATAATGTCAATAATTTTAATAAATTTAATCATTAAATTTTTAGATATAATTATGAAAAAAGGAATTATTTTGGAATTTATGTTAAGAAATGGAGTGAATCAAAAAGAATATTATAGTTATATACTTTGGCAGTTACATAATTATAACAGCAGAACGTGCCACTTTTGCAAAAAAGTAGATAAGATAAAAAAAAGAACTATTTGCCCTGATTGTTGGAATAAAATCGTGAAAGAATCATATATCATTTATCCCTTTAGAAATAATCACAACTTATTTAGCAAAAGCATTTTTAAAAATATATTTAAAAGAACTTATAACGGATACTTTAAGAACAAGTTAGTTAATAACTATGGCAAGGATATAAATGTATTTATTGATTCTGTTACGATAGATAAATCATTAATGATATTAGAAAAAGAACTAAATAAGCTTACTGGAATTAACGGGCTAGAAGTTGCATTATCAAATAAAAATATTTATAAGAAGATATATAACTTTATTATTCAAATTTACATTTGGCATATACTCTTTCTAAATGAAAAAGATTATTACTTTCAAATAAATATCGTAAGCAGGATATTATATTGTATTGTTCAACATTCGCATAGCTACGGCGAAAGGTATTTATTTTGGAATAAGAAACGAACAATAAAAGAGATTGTAAAAATATATCCTATTGTAGCTAAAGTCCTGCAAGTTAATAATAAGGTTATAGCCGATTGTTTTAGATTAAAGATTGAATATGATAACGGCATAATATAGTATTTCAATATCAAAGGATAATATTTCAAGAATAAAATCACGAAAGCCCACCACACCCAAGCCCGACTGGTTCGGCTTTTGGTATTTGTTCGCCACAAAGTAGCCCAAATTCTTGTATTGAAAATTATGCTTTTCACAACTAAACATAACAAACGCCGATTATATAGGCACTCCTTACCAAACCAAAAAACAATATTCGTATCACTTATACAGCTTTACCCCGTTAAAACTTATACAACCGATTGCCCCCAATTAATACCCTCGCTCACCTAGCCACGCCACGCTGAGGATAAGAGATGTTTGTTTATTATGCAACTGAAAACAACCCTTGGGGGGTTATTGGGATATGTCATTAGTGATGTGGGTATAGAGTTTTCTCCCCAATTTTTTGACCTTTTTCTATTTGGCTACAAGTTCTTAGCCAACTGTCATATTGACACTTGCAGGTGTCAAGAAAAATTATTGACACTTAAAGTTCCGATAGGAACGGGCTTAGAAGACAACTGTCAATATGTCATATATATATTATATATTATATATTATATATTTTTTTATTATATATATACCCTCTCTCTTTTTTTTTATTATATATATATTTCTAAAAATGTATGACAGTTTGACACTTGGCTTCAAACAACGATGTTATCGAGCTTTGACAGTATTGACACTTGCTCTTGACAGTGTCAAGTGTCAAACTTTTATGTTATATTAAGTATTACTAGATTATACTTCGTTTAACTTTTTAGTAAAGACTAGCTTTTATCAAAGGTCTTCCCTCCTACGATACCTGCTCCTAAGAGCTAGTCCTAGTCTTTTCTAAGAGGTTAAGGAGTAAAATCGTAGGAAATTTAACTCTTCTCTTAAAAATTTTAAATGAAAGAGATACAATGAAGTACACTGAATTTAATGATATAGGGATTCCTATATTTGGATTGTATAGTGTTGTGAATGTTAATGGCACTAAGTTTTGTGAATGTTTAAATCCTAATTGTGATAGCTTATATAAACACCCAAGAAATACAAGTTGGGAGAACACACCAGTTTGGGGTGATGAACAGATTGAATGTATGGAA
This sequence comes from Bacillota bacterium, assembly GCA_023395575.1. Classification (GTDB taxonomy): domain Bacteria; phylum Bacillota; class Clostridia; order Acetivibrionales; family DSM-1351; genus Ruminiclostridium. The sequence continues at coordinate 2,419 of JAEWZA010000135.1, read as the reverse complement.
ATGGCAGGGTCTTTTGACACTGGATATGGTGTTCTTTGTAGCGATTTAATAGTTATAGACGTGGACGCTAGAAATGGTGGACTTGAATCTTATGAAAGGCTATGCAAGGTTGTTCCAAGTATTACTCAATGTTCTTACATTGTTGCCAGTGGGTCAGGTGGTGGCTCAAAACATCTATATTTTAAAAAGCCAAAAGATTTAGACCATAAATTATCAAGCCATTTAGATGATTATAAAGGGATTGATTTTAAAGTAAGTGGGTATGTTGTAGGTGAGGGCAGTCAGCACATATCAGGAAATAAATATGTAGCAATTTGTGGAGAGCCTAGCGATATAGAAGAAGCACCTAAAGACCTTGTAGCACTTCTAAAAAAGATTGAAATTGAACCTTATGATGGTGATTTAACTGAATTAGATAATCAAGGTATTGCTGACTTGCTAGAATATATTCCTACTAGCCAAATAGATGGCTATGAAGAATGGATTAAAGTTGGAATGGCAATTTATACTGCTTCAAATGGTAGAGCCTTTGCAGAATGGGATAATTGGAACAAAACAAGTATTCACTATGATAGAGAGGGCTTAATTGTTAAATGGAGAAGCTTTAATGCACGAGAGAGTGATTATAAATTAGGTACACTTATTCAAATGGCACAAAGAAATGGATATACTATACCATTAAAGATGGACAATTTAGCAGATATTGAATGTAATATTGACTGGTCTAAGCCTAGAAAAAAAAGTATTGATTTAAAAAATCCTCCATTTTTAGCAGGTGAGATAACAAAATGGATAAATAGTCGAAGCCTTTATGCTAGAGAAAATCTTGCAGTGGGTGCTTCAATCCAGTTAATAGCAAGTGCAATGGGTTTGAATTACAGAGGTTATCTTAATTGTACTAGCAATATGATTATGTTTGGAATTGCAGGAAGTGGAACTGGTAAAGAGAGCATAATTCAAAGCTTTGATTTAATGTTGAGCAATGCAGGACTTATTGAAGCTAGACACGGAGCAATTATATCTGAGCAAGAAATAGTAAGAAATTTGATAGACCATCAAGCCTCGTTTTATTTGATAGATGAGATTGGTGAAGTTTTAAATAAAATGCAGAAAGCTAAGAAAAGTGGTGGAACTTCTCACTTAGAGGGAGTAATTGGTACTTTAATGAGTGTTTATTCTAAATCAAATGGAATCTATGCAATTTCTAATACTCATAAGAAGAAATTTTTAGATGATTTATATAAAAGAAAAGCTAAAATTGATAAGAAGATTGAAGAAAATGAGGCTACTCCTAATGATAAAAATAGCCTAAATATCATTCAAAAGCAGATTGATTCACTAAAAAAAGGAATAGAGAATCCATTTTTGAGTATGATAGGGTTTGCTACGCCAGTAAATTTTGATAATCTTCTTGATTCTGAAAATGCAGATAATGGATTTTTTGGTAGAGCATTGATACTTAGAGAATATGAAGACAATCCAAGAGCTAAAGAAAATTTTGAGTATATCAATCCAAAAGATGATAAAGTTTTACACAGCCTAAGTGAACAATTACATTTATTGTACTCTTCAGGAGTTAGTGGTACAACAGATAGGATTCAGCAACAAGTGGAGGAGCTTATCCATTTACCTTGTGATGAAAAGATGACACAATTTTTGAAACAAATTCAAGAAGAATACTATTATTTAGCAGAAGAACACAAAGAAAAAAGTGGACTTATTGCATATATTAGAAGAGCTTTTGAGCTAGTAAATAAAATAGCAATGGTATTATCTGTATCTGAGGGTAAATATGAGAGAGAAGCTATCGAATGGGCTAATGAGTTTGTAAAAAGAACATTACTAGCTAAACTATTGGTTACGACTGGAAATATTGAATCTAAAAATGCAACTGGTGTAATGGCAAAAATTCAATCTAAATTAGACAAAGAGACTGGAATGACAGCTCGTGAGCTTCAAAGAAAATTAGGTGCAAAATATAAAGCTGATGACATTAAGAAAGTAATTGACGAAATGATTGAAAAAGGTATAGTGTATGAAGATGAATCAGGTAAAGCAAAGAGGTATTTTTTAAATGATTAAAGTAATAACTGGTGAAGAATCTAAGATATTTGTGAATGACTTTGTTGTTGATTATTTCAAAGAAATTTATGAAGATGTAACGCTTACTAAGAAAAAGGTAAGAGATTATCTTTCAACTTCTGAAAGAGTAATCGTTTATACAAATGGTAAAGAATTATTGGGTTTTTTATCATTCAGGAGAATGGATAATATAAATTCTAAATTCATTTTTGTTAGTGATTGTGCCTCTAATGGTCAGTTAGGGTTTTCTAAAATGTTTACTAAACTAAAAGAAATTGCGTGGTCAGAAGATGTAGATAAGCTATTTTCATTTACAGATAATGAAAGACTGATAGTT
>JAEWZA010000116.1 GCA_023395575.1 Bacillota bacterium | reverse complement strand
CTTCTGAAACCTTTACATCAAAATTTAATTTCAATAAAACGTTACCTAGTATTCTACTAGAAAGAAGTGTACCTTGACCACCAACTCCAACAATTAATATATTTAATTTTTCCATATTATTCACCCGCCTTTTCTATTGCACCAAAACCACAAACCTTTGTACAAAGCAAACATCCAACACAAAGAGCAGGATCTATTTCTAGATGCTCACCTTTATCAACTATTGCAGGACATCCCATTTTCATACACACTCTGCACCTTTTACATTTATCCTGATTTATTTTTTGAACACCCTCATATTTAACATTCTTCAACAGCGCACATGGTCTCTGGGATATAATTACTGAAGGTTCATCAATCTGTGTCTCAGTTTTAACTACCTTTTCAAATTCTTTAATATCGAAAGGATCAACTACGGTAACCCTATCAATTCCCACTGCCTTACAAAGCATCTCCAAATCAACCTGTTTTGTTGGCTCTCCCTTGATTGTAAATCCAGTTGTAGGATTTTGCTGATGTCCTGTCATACCTGTAATTGAATTATCAAGTATAAGAACTGTTGAATTTCCCTTGTTGTACACGATATCAATTAAACCTGTAATTCCAGAATGTATAAAGGTGGAGTCACCAAGAATAGCAACTGTTTTCTTGCCAAATTCAGTACCACGTGCCTTTTCCATACCATGAGCCACGCCAATACTTGCACCCATGCAGACACATGTATCTATACTTTCATTTGGTGCCAATGCTCCAAGTGTATAGCAGCCTATATCTCCGCTAACATTCAGCTTTAGTTTCTTTAGTACATAGAACATACCTCTATGCGGACATCCAGGACACATAACAGGCGGTCTAACAGGTACAGACTGTGTTTGAGCATCTATAATTTCTTTACCTAATAGTCTTTCAGAAATGATCTGGCTGCTCAGTTCACCTAAAGCTGGAAGCTTTTCTTTTCCAATAACCTTTATGCCCATCTTTAATATTTGGTCTTCAAAAAATGGTTCAAGTTCTTCAACAACATAAAGAGTTTTTACCTTAGAGGCAAAATCAGCAATAAGCTTTTCAGGTATAGGATAAACCATACCCAACTTAAGAACTGAAGCATTTGGCATAGCTTCCTTTACATATTGATATGCAATACCACTTGTAATAACTCCGATATCATTGCTGTCCATCTCTATTCTGTTTAATTCGCTTGAATCAGAAAACACTCTCAGATCAGCCATTCTCTTTTCAACAACAACATGTCTTTTTCTTGCCATTGCAGGCATCATAACATATTTGCTGGCATCTTTAATATATTCCTTGAGCTTATAATCTTCCTTGTCTTTTAATTCAACAACACTTTGTGAATGTGCTACTCTTGTTGAAAGACGAACAATTACAGGAGTATCAAATTGCTCACTAATAGAAAACGCTTCTTTTACAAAATCCTTACATTCTTGACTATTTGACGGCTCCAACATAGGAACCTTAGAAGCTCTCGCATAATTCCTACTATCTTGTTCATTCTGTGAACTATGCATTCCAGGGTCGTCAGCTACCATTATAACCAAACCACCATTTACTCCTGTATATGAAACAGTGAATAATGGATCTGCTGCAACATTAAGTCCCACGTGCTTCATTGCACATATTGAACGAGCTCCTCCAAAAGATGCGCCAATAGCAACTTCCATTGCTACCTTTTCATTCGGTGCCCACTCAGAATATATTTCATCATATTGTTTAGCAATAGCCTCTGTTATCTCTGTACTAGGCGTTCCAGGATATGCTGAAGCAACTGTGCAGCCTGCTTCGTAAGCACCTCTTGCTACAGCTTCATTACCAAGCATGAGTTTTTTCATTTAAATTCCTCCATCACGATTGTGTTAATTTATATATTTCAAATAATTATGCTATAACATTAATACATATATGTTATATTTCATTTTGATCTGCCACTAAACTGGCCACACCATATTTCTCTCTTAATTTAGGCTTTTCAATCTTTCCAGTAGGATTTCGTGGAATTGTATCAAAAACAATCTTTCTAGGACGTTTATATCGAGGCATAGGTGAACAAAAAGCATCAATTTCTTGTTCTGAACATTCACAACCAGGTTTTAATTCTATAATTGCAGCAGTTATTTCTCCAAGACGTTTGTCAGGCAAACCAATGACTGCCACATCCTTAATTTTATTGTTTGTTCGAAGGAAGTCCTCAATTTGTACAGGATATATATTCTCTCCACCGCTAATAATAACATCTTTTTTTCTATCAACCAAAAAGATAAAACCATCTTCATCCATCATAGCCATATCCCCAGTAAATAGCCATCCATCCTTTAGCACTGCTTCTGTTGCCTCTGGGTCATTATAGTAACATTTCATAACACCTGGACCCTTTACCGCTAGCTCTCCCACTTGACCTTGAGCTACAGGCACTTTATTTTCATCAACAATCTTAGTCTCCCATTGATACCCTGGTATCCCAATAGCACCTACTTTATGGATATTTTCAATACCTAAATGAACACAACCAGGACCAATAGATTCACTAAGTCCATAATTTGTATCATATTGATGATGTGGAAAATACTTTTTCCAGCGGTTTATTAAGCTTGGCGGAACAGGCTGAGCACCAATATGCATTAGTCTCCACTGGGAGAGATTATAATCCTCCAGCTTTACTTCACCACTCTCAATAGAATCTAAAATATCCTGAGCCCAAGGAACTAGCAACCAAACAATGGTGATTTTCTCCTCCGATACCGTCTTAAGAATCCATTCTGGTTTGATTCCACGAAGCAAAACTGCCTTGCTTCCTGCTAGAAAGCTCCCAAACCAATGCATTTTGGCACCTGTATGATAAAGTGGAGGTATGCATAAGAAATTATCTTCTCTAGTCTGACCATGGTGTTTTTGCTCAGTATAACAGGCAGACATCAAACTCCCATGTGTATGTAATATTGCTTTAGGAAATCCTGTAGTTCCCGATGAAAAATAAATAACACCATCGTCTTCATCTGTTATCTTTATCCTTGGATTTTCAGATGAACAATTTGCAGCAAGCCTGTCATAGCTCTCAGCGAAAGAAGGACGTCCTTCACCTGCAAAGAAAAGTGTCTTTACTTCAGGTATTTGGTCATAAATTGTTTCTAATCGACCAATAAATTCAGGCCCGAAAATAAGTGCAATAGTATCCGATAAGCCTAAACAATATTTTATTTCATCAGCTGTATATCGAAAATTTAGTGGTACAGCGATAGCTCCTGTCTTTAGAATTCCAAAATAGATAGGGAGCCACTCGAGACAATTCATTAGAAGAATAGCAACCTTGTCACCTTTCTTAATACCTCTTTTGAGTAATAGATTTGCGAACCTATTTGCTTTCTCATCAAATACACGCCAAGTCATTTCTCTTCTGTATTCACCAGCGGGATTGTTTTCAATAAGTTCAAATTCTCTCCAGATAACATTATGACTTTCCTGTAAATCTAAGTTAATCTCAGTTAGGCATACTTCATTTCCGTACATTTCTGCATTACGCAATAAAAAATCTGTAATTGGCATTTGTTTTCCTCCGTTCTACTAACTTATACAAAGATATTTATGTCGATAAAATTAAGTTCCATACTACTATAAAAAACACTATATAGAATTATAATACGATAAATCTAGATTATCAACAACCGCTTATTGTGACTTTTATGTTAATTTTTTTTAATCTTTTTTAATCTTTTTTAATCTTTTTAAATTTTTTTATTATTAATTAAACTTTCCCAGTTAAATTGTAGGTATTCGACTTATCAATGGAAAGTCAAGTTACTTAATTAAAGCTTGTCCTTATTATATATACCCTTAGCAATATTTTCAACCTCAATGCTAACCCCATTAAGCTTCCATAAAATATTTTCATAATTTCCATTATTTATATATAACCTAATATTTTGAGATAAATTATTAAGCCTTTCAATTTCAATGCTCTTTTCCTTAACTTCCTTATTCTTCATATAGTAACAGCCAATCATAAAACCTAATACATTTATAAATGGAGATAAAACAACTATTATTAACGTAATTAAGATTGAATGATTTGGCATCACTTCTAAAATATAATAGTTGGTAACAGCATTGTAAATTACTTTTAAAAATAAAATGTTAAATGCTACAATTATAAAAAAAATTACAAATAATAATGGACATGATATTATGTTTTTTAGCCATCGCCCTTCTAGTAAGGTACGTTTTTTAATTACAAAGTATAGAATCAAAATATACTGTATTACTCTAATAGGTAATGATATTGCAAAACTTAATAAAAAGTCTTTGTTAACTTGTTCAATGGTCATATTAGATATATTTATTACGAATGTAATAAATGAGAAATTTAAGATTTGAGTAATTAGAAATCCTAGCATCATAAATACAAAAGCCCTAGACATCCACTTTAAAGCACTTGCATCATCAAAAACATCGTTGGTAAAGACTAGAATGATGTAAAAGCTGACAATAGATATAAAATGGACTAAATATGAATTTAAGCCAATATACTCAGTAATATCTTTCATTAAAGCCACTACAACAGTGGGTAAAAATACCCTGACGTAATCAAATTTATTTATAAGTCTTTTACATTCAGGTTCTCTCCAATACTCAAATTCTCCAACAAGAATTAATGTAAATATCACCCAAAAAAACACTTCTGGAATAGAAATAAATAAAGTATCAAAAAGTATCTTAATACTTGCATCATATGTAAATAAATTACTAAACATTAGAGCCCTCCACACACAACTGTTTATTAATACAATGTTCTACATTAATTCTATCATTTTTTATGTCGCTCTACATTCTAATACGTATTCAGCTATTTGTAAACAATAAAAAAGCGCTAGAAACTACAATTTGCCCCACACTCAATCATCATAAATAATTTCAAATTTAACTCTGTCATATATGTCCTTTTGATTCTTTGGATTAACATAAGTTGATAAAATCATCAACTCAATTGAATTTATTCTATATTTTTTATTTCTTCTACCCTCTTTAGGATATATTTCAAAATCAACTACATTTTTGAGTACTAATGGAACCATTATTCCTCTGGAGTTTAAAAAACTCAACTCTATTTTTTCTATTTTAGAATCAAGTCTGCTGGTCCAATAGGGGTTATATCCAATAGCTATTAACTTACCATTTATCCCTAGTTCAATGCTTCTCAATGTATATTGATTTTTGAGCATATTTGAGAAAACACCTTTTAGTATATCTATTTCCTTATAATTCAATCTAAATGCCCCCTTAGCGAGCTATATGCCTTTAAAATATAATATGATTCCAAAACATTTTATGTTACAGGCATAATAAAGACATGTATCATTCATTTACGCGTTGTGCTAATTATTTTATAGATCTTGCAGAGCAAAATTATAGTACTAGTTTACTGATACTTCCGTACAAACTTATCTATATAGATTATTTCCAAAAGTTAAATTTATTAATTTATTAAGTTTATAATAAAAATGACATATAATATTTTTATTGAATATTTTATATGTTATAATTTTATGATATGATTTTAAATAAAAATTTTTTCAATGAGGTTAATTAATATGAACACAAGAAAATTTACTTACATAACTAGTATAGTATTAGGAATGTTTCTTTTTGTACTTGGAACAATATTTTTGTTTTATATAAATACTTTAGAACCTAACAATGGAAATTCTCCCTTCAATGATATGTTTGCAGGGCTAAATTCCTCTGGTAGCAAAGAACCCATGAATTTTCTTTTACTTGTTGGGGATAAATCCAGCGGTAATACTGACGTAATGTTTGTAGCAAATTATAATCCTACATCTAATCAAATTAGTATTGTTACTATACCAAGGGATACAAAGGTTAAAATTAAGCACAGCAATGTTCCTAAAATCAATTCCGCATACGCTGCAGGCGGTCGTAATCATGAAGGTGCCATGTATGCCTCAGAAATTGTCTCTAATTTGACAGGTATAAAGATTAATTATTACGTGCATTTAGATATATCTAGTATTAAAGGCATTACAGATATGTTAGGCGGTGTTGACTTTGATGTCCCAGCAAATTTAAGATACAATGATCCTGAACAGGATTTATATATTGACTTAGACAAAGGATATCAGCACTTAGACGGTGAAAAGGTTGAACAGCTGCTTAGATTTAGAAAACCTACCAATAAACTGTACTCAGCTCAAGAGTTGAAGGAACTAAAAGAATTTTATGATGGTAGTGACATTAAAAGAACTGAAATGCAAGTAAAATTCATAAAAGCGTTTATAAGTCAAAAACTAAATATTCAGAATTTCCCAAAATTTAATTCTGTAATAAACTACGCTTTTCAAAACATTGTAACTAATATGATGTTAACTGATGCTCTTAAGTTAACATCAGGAGTAATTAATATTAAAGCTGATACTTTCAATTCTTTTAGATTAGACGGAGAAGATAAACTAATAACTGGAGGATGGTATTACGTTTACAATGGTAATTTTATAAATATAGATACTAAAATTTCAGAGCCAGCTGAAACTATAATTCCTCTGTATTTTCATTCAGAACGTGGAATTTCAACTCCTTCAGAATTATTTGTTCCTGATTCAAAAGATTCTGAGGATACACAGCCCTCAAAAAGTACAAAGAAATCACCATCTACAAAGAAAAACCCCTCCAATTCTGAGACTGATACCAAAGGTACTGGAAAAGATAAGCCTTAAAAAAGCTTTATTTTCTATAAAAATTTTTCCTTATCAACCACTTGTTAAAACACAAGCAAATCAAAAAAGTCAGTTACAAGCAAAAATATATTTTACATTTCTTGTAACTGACACTTGAAATCAAGGCAATAAATGTAGTATTAAAAAGCCTCTTATAACGCCTAGATTCAAAATGAATTTTTGATTTTAGAAAATTCAAATGCAAAGTCAGATTCTCTATTGGCATTACATAATATTTTCTAAGATTTAACAGATTAAAAAACCCCTCAATATCCAAGAAGTTTATTTATGTCTAGGAGATCTTTTTACTAAAACTGCGGCTTTTGTAAGAGCAGCTATAACATCAACCTCAAACTGATTCTTCAGAGAATTTACCTTTGAGTACAACTCTCCCTTTTCAGTAGCAATATATTTTGGTGGCAAATCGTTCAGAGCTAAAGCTGCAATATCCATAACGCAGGCTTCACACTTACACATATTAATGTCATCTAGTACGTCATCCATTAAATTTAGCACTACTTCTTCCATATAATTTTTAATTACTATCATTTCACCCCTCCTAAAACACAAATAATATGACAATACATTACATATTAATGATATTACTATTATTCGTTATTATTTTGGAAAATCCTTCATTTTGATAATATTATTTAATAATTCCATCGCCATCTGCCTTGATACTAATTTACCAGTCCAAATTTCAAAAGCCGAAACTCCTTGATTTATAAGCATACCAAAACCATTTCTAGTTTTACAACCATAACTTTCAGCCTGTAATAAAAATTTCGTTTTTTCAGGGCTATATACAACATCGTACACTACCTGGTTTTTGTCAAAAATATAGTCAATATTAAATGGTGCAGAATCTAGATATGTACTCATCCCAGCAGGAGTAGTATTAATAATAATATGACTTTGTGACATCCTATCAAATAAACTTGGAGAATCAGGCAAAATATAGCTTGCAATACTGCCATAGTTATTCTTTATAAGTTCAGAGATATTTTTTGCATTTTGCTCTGTTCGATTTACCAAAGTCAAGTGCTCAATGCCTTCTGATGCCAATTTGACAGCTAAGGCCCTTGCAGTTCCACCAGCTCCAAATAACATTACTCTCTTGCCTTTAAAATCTGTATCAAGACCATCCTTAAAGTCCCTGACAAAGCCTTCAGCATCAGTATTATAACCTTTTAGCCTGCCTTGAATATTTTTTACAGTATTGACCGCACCCATTAATAACGCGTCATTAGAAATATCATCTAAGTATTTTATAATTGACTTCTTATGTGGGACTGTGACATTAAAACCACTTATATTCTGTGCTTTTAATCCATTAATAGCATTCTCCAAATAGGCCTCATTTACATGTATAGGAATGTAAATAGCATTAATATTAAACTGCTTGAATAGTGTATTATGAATAAACGGCGATTTAGTATGCTCGATAGGATCTCCTAATACACCATATAGTTCTGTTTTACCATTAACAACATTTACAACCTCCATTGTATGCCCCCTGTTTATGAATTTAGCTTTGGTGAATTTGTATACAAATCTAATTTTGTAAAAAATTATCTTTTAAATCTACTTTTTTCAAGTTTCAATCTATTTTTCTTCCATTCCATTCTCTTGCTAATTTTGTCCTCTAAATTTTTAGTAAAACTCTTTATAACTGGCTTTTCAAAAATTCTCTTAATTCTCACAAGAAAAATTTCTTTTTCGTCAATAGGTTTAACAAGAATTGTAAGCATATTGACTTTATTGCCTCCATAAATATCAGTAAAAACCTGATCTCCTATAACAGCAACGTTCTCAGGCTCTAATCTCATTATTCTAGCTGCATTTAAAAACGCCTTGCCTGCCGGTTTATATGCTCTGTGAATGGCTGTTACTGAAATATCTTTATTGAACCTGATAACACGATTTTCAGACGCATTTGACAATATGCATACTTTGAACCCCTTATTTTTGAGTTCTGATATCCAAGAAATTACATTTTCGTCAGCGTCCTTAGCGTGCATAGGAACCAGTGTGTTATCAATATCTAGAATCAAACCAAGTATACCTCTGTTTTTGAGGTCTTCAAGGTCAACATGTCTTATGCTGTCAAAGTATAAATCAGGGTAGTACTTTTCAATCATAAAATCATTTCCTTTCAAATTCTCAAAACACTATCTGCCATGAATTGAAAATAATGCTTTGGTGCGATATTTGCTTATTTAAGCAATAAGAACTTTTCATTTTCAGATAAAATCCAATTAACTTTACAATTAATCTATCCTATAATAACAAATGGATTGTTTTTGTACAACCTTTAAAACAAACTTTTCTAAAGCAATATCACAATAATCACACATACTTTAGTCTTCAATTCAACCTCATTACACTGCAACACAAACTCAACATTTAGAAATTAATCAAAACTTAGCAGCTTATTTTCTAAACATATTTGCAAATTAAAAGTCTTATATTCACCACTAAAAAACTTGATTTCAATTGTCTGATTATCCTCAGAGCTTTCATTTATATCAGCAATTACTCCTCTTCCATACTTTGTATGTGTAACAATAGTGCCTTCTCCAATACCAGCTATTATGTCCTTTTTAATAAAATATAAAACTTCATTAATAAATATAGACCTCAGTGCTTTTTCATTATTTATTTGCATAGGATATATCAAATAAAGCGTGTTTCTTGCTCTTGTCATTCCAACATAAAAAAGTCTTCTCTCCTCTTCCAGCATAGCTTTGTTTTCACTGTCAGAAGTTTGTTCTATAGCTTTTTCGCCAGGAATTTCACTATTTATTAAATCAACCATAAGTACACAATCATATTCCAAGCCTTTTGATGAATGTAATGTACTTAGAGTTATAGAACTTTTCTTGTTAGTCTCTATGGTTATTGTACCATCAAATAATTGTTCTAATTCCTGCAACCTAACTAAAAAAGAGGCTATTGTTTGGCAACCTGTAGATAACCCCTGCAAAATACCAAAAAGCCTTTTCAAATATTCAAAGGACAAGCCTACAAGTTCGCAATATCCTTTAACACTGTCCAAATATTTAAAATCATTTTTAATATATTCCAGTGCTTCCCAAGTCTTCATTTTTGACAAGGAAGTAAACTCTACCTTTAACAACTGAAGAGCATTAATCTGAAACTGTTTTAATTCTGCATTATTAATGATGCAATCAATTACAGACTTACCTGAATTATCTGAGTGCATAAAGCATTCTACCATAGCTTTTGATATAAACCTATTCATTCTGTAGTAAATCTTTGAGAATGCTTCTTTATCGTGTTGATCAAGGGCAAACATTAAAAAGGCAATAACATCCTTTACCAGCCAATGTTTAAAGAACAATAAGCTATTCTGCCTGATTTTAAAGGGTATTTGTTGTCTAAGAAAAGCATCTGCAATTAATATTGAGGATAGATTATTTCTGTATAATATTGCAATTTCTTTATCTTCTCTACGAGAGAGTGCTTCTTTTATTTTATCTAATATAATTCTTAATTGTTCTTGTTCATTTTCACTCTTAATGATAATTGGATCACATTTTTCTTTATTTAAAGTTGTATGGTTTTTATCAAATCTATTTTCGTTAAGCTTTATAAATTTACTGCTAAGCTCAACTATATTTTTAGTTGAACGGTAATTTGTCTCCAAATTAATAATGCTGCAATTCTTAAATTGCTTCTTAATATCAAGTATATATTGAGGTTCTGCACCTCTAAAACCATAAATAGACTGATCGTCATCAGCTACAATAAAAAAGTTATTGTTTCCTTTTATTAATAGATTCAATACCTCAAACTGTATTTTGGATAAATCCTGTCCTTCATCTACTTGTACATAGGTATACTTATTTTTATAATAATTCAATATTTCAGGGCATTTAATTAATATGCTGTACGCATAGGTGAGCATATCATCAAAATCAATGTATAGGTTGTGTCTCTTATACTCCTCATATGCTTTGTAAACCTGAATAAATTTATTTGTGGAGAATGTACCCCCCTCTAAGTTTTTAATCATTTTATTTTTCACAAAGCCAATTTCACTAATTAGACTTTCAAGCTCATCATCATTAATTTTTGAATTGTTAATTTCCATATATAGAGATTTCAGTAATTGCTTTTTATTAATATCATTATCATTTCCCTCAATACGCTTAAGTCTCTGCCCCTTCAAAGCCTCATATTTTCTGACCACATTATTGCAGAAGCTGTGCAGCGTTGCAAAATGTACCTTGCCATTAATTTCACTGCCATAAAGCCTTTGAAACCGTCTTTCCATTTCCAGTTGAGCAGCTTTATTGAAAGTCAAGGTTAAAATATTATAGGGCTTAACACCTGCATTTTGAATTAAATAGGCAGCTCTTGCAGTTATGACAGTAGTCTTTCCAGAACCGGGTCCTGCAAGCACCAAAGCGGGTCCTTCTATATGTGAAACAGCTTTTTTCTGCTGTTCATTTAGTTTTATATTGTGTTTGCTTTTAATTGTTTCGAAGAAATCCAAAAATTATCCGTCCTTGTATTAGTCTAGTGATTATTTATAATAGTATAACACACTATCTTATATAATTGATAATATCAAGTTGTAGTATCCCAAAACTCTTCCAGCTTCTGCTCCAAATCTGATATATTTCTCACTCGCATATTGTGTTCCCAATGCTTTGGAAACAGGCACTTATACTCATTATGAGAAAATCTTTCGTCAATTAACAAAACCATTCCAGTATCAGTTTCAGATCGGATAACCCTGCCAGCTGCTTGCAGCACCTTGTTCATGCCTGGAAACATATATGCATTTTCATAGCCCAAACCATTTTTCTGCTGAAAATAATTCATAATAATGTTCTGTTCAGCACTAACCTGTGGAAGACCTACTCCAACAATAATGGCTCCAATCAGCCTATCACCCTTTAGGTCAATACCCTCTGAGAAAATACCGCCCAAAACACAAAAGCATACAAAGCTCTGTTCTGTATTTGAAACAAACCTATTTAAGAATTCTTCTCGCTCCTCTTCAGACATTGAGCTTTGCTGAAGCGATGTTTTAATTTCAGGATACCTTTCGGAAAATCTCGTGTAGACCTCATTCATATACTTGTAGGAAGGAAAATAAACCATATAGTTTCCTTGTTTCTTATCTATCGCAGCTTTAACAGTATCTACAATTTTGTCATAGCTATTTTCTCTGTTTTTATATTTGGTTGAAATTCTGTTCTCTACTAGCAGGCACAGCTTTTTATTGTCAAAGGGTGATGTTAGGTTAATATTATAGTCTTCATTATCACCACCTAAAACCTCCATAAAATAGCTAAGTGGCGTAAGTGTTGCAGAAAAAAACACAGCTGTTTTCCCTCTTTTAACAGCTTCTGCCAATAGGTAAGACGGATCAATACAAAATAGCTTTACACGCACTTCACTGGAGTATGTATCAATAAATGTTACATATCTTTCATCATATAATTCTGCTATCTTTACAAATGAAATAGCATTGAAATACACTTCCAATACTTGGTCAAATCCCTCTATATTATTGCTTTGATTTCTCAAAATCCATTCTTCTGAATCACGTATAAAATTATTTAGCAATTTATATAATTCGGTCAATTGGTCCTTACTGACCATAAAGCCATCTTCTTTACATTGCTTTCTAAGTGCTATCATATATGAATTTATTTTTGTCAGTTGCTTTGCAATCTTGGGCTGCTTGTCCTTCATCAGCTTTTTAGCTTCATAAAATGCTACTTTATTAATTTGAGCTGAAAACATTTCTCTTGCCCTGTCAACTAAATTATGTGCCTCATCTATCAAGAAAGCATAGTCACCATCATTGTTGATAAAAAATCTCTTTAGATAAACCCTTGGATCAAATACATAATTGTAGTCACAAATAATGCAATCAGCCCACAAAGAAATGTCAAGAGCAAATTCAAAGGGACAAACATTGTGTTTATGTGCATATTCTTCTATAACTTCACGAGAAAAAAACTGAGTACCACGCAAAATATCAGTTAATGCTTCATTCACTCTATTATAATGTCCTTTTGCATATTCACAGAAGTCGGGATTACAGCTTCCTTCTTTATTAAAACAAATTTTATCCTTTGCTGTCAGGGTAATTGTTCTGAAGCTAAGCCCTTTAGCTCTCATTTTTGTGAAAGCTTCTTCAGCTACCTGCCTTGTTATTGTTTTTGCCGTCAAATAAAATATTTTTGAAATATGCTGCTCTCCAACTGCTTTTAAAGCCGGAAACAATGTGGAGATAGTCTTTCCAATACCTGTAGGCGCCTGCACAAAGAGTTTTTTCTCCTGCATTATAGTTTTGTATACAGCTACAGCCAGTTCTCTTTGACCCTTTCGATAAATTTCAAAAGGGAATTCAACTGCCTTAATGGAAATATCTCTTAGTGTATTCCATTCATCCTGCATACTAGCCCAAATAAAGTATTTATTCATTAATTCAGCCATAAATTCTTCAAGCTGAGAGAAGCTGAACTGTTTTCTTATATTCATCCTCTCTTCAGTATCAACATGAAAATACGTCAATTGAACAGTTATTTCCTCCATTTCATTCTGCTCAGCATAAATAAAAGCATAGCATTTGGCCTGAGCCCAGTGCAATAAGCTAAAATCCTCATCTATATATTCAAGAGGTCTTGTTGTGGATTTTATTTCATCAATAACAATTCCTTCTGGCTCAGTAATTATGCCATCTGCTCTACCTTCTAGCCTTATTGAAAACCCTTGAATTTCATAATCAAAGGACAAAAACACCTCTTTGCTGTAATTTGAGCCGCCTTCTTTCTGAATTCTTTGATGAATACGGGTGCCTTCTAACATTCTAGTAGATGAAACCAACCTATTATCAATATCGCCAGACCTTAGTACCAGCTCAACTAAATTTCTGATTGAAATTTTTATTTGTGATTTTTCCATAGTATTCCTTGTACATTTAATAAACCGAACATTTGTTTATTAATAATATACCTTTTATACCGCATGTATTGCAATGCTTTTTTCAAAATAAGTTCATTATTTGATACTTTTCAGCCTTTGACAACACAATAGCACGTTAAATATTTAAATTATATATATGGGGTGTTCATACTTATCAAATGAAAAGTTACACATTATCGAAAAATAAGTTAGTCTATTTTGCATCAATCATTAGTGAATTTGAAAATAGATATACTTTTCATCCGACAGTTGGGTTAAAAAATAATTGTATGAATTAGTTGTTGAGACGAATCATTACATTCATGCAATTTTTTTGGCAACAAACCATTGATAAGTTTGAACGCCCATAGACTAAGTTAATAATATTAATAGGCTGAATAGAAACTTACTTTTGTGGTGGGAAAGTTGAGTCAATTAATATAATTCTGCTTCTTTAATTCCTTCTTAATTAAATTTATTTTTTCATCTTCATTAAGCCTATCCCAATCAAGATGTGTAACACTAGGTATCTCAATATCTTCAATTGTTTCTGAAACATTCTGGCCAAAATCATCATTCCCGCAGAACATACACTTATCATCTTTACTAGCAGTATCAACAGGCTGATTCTTAATAGCATCACAAGTAATGCCAAATAAATCATTTATACATTTAGCAAATAATTTTTCAGATAAAGTTATATTATGACATTCTAAAATCAACCGGATATATTTCTCAAGCTCTTCAAAAGCCTTATCTTCAATTAAATTAGCATATGCAATATGTTTAAAATCCTTTGTCTTAACTAATCTTTCTCCATATGAATAATCTGATAAATAATAAAAGGATTTTTTCTTACCGCATTGTTTACACAATGCCTCCTCTTTTCTAACTCTGATAGCTATTAAATCTTTATTCATAGAAATAAATCTTCCATGCATTAGGTAAACTCAAATACAGTACCCGCATGAACCCTCCCTCTTATTTATTAAACTTAACCAACGTGTCGGTTTTACAGTAAAGTAATTCATTCCGTGCTATAGAAACCGAATACATACCCCATATATTAACCTTTTCAAAACCCATATGGGCTACCCTGCTTTTAGTTCCACTAATCAATAGGTGTAACCATTCTAGCTGATAATATCTTTTTGAAGTTATCAAAAATTACGTAATTAGTTCCGCTTCCTCTATAGGATTTAAACTTGATAACTGTATACCCTTGCTTCTCAGCTAATTCACCGATTTTCTGACATTCTCTGGTTGGTGTAACATCCTGAATAAAGTTCCATTTGGCTGCCACATCTGGCTTTGTTAAATCTAATACCTTTTGTCCGCTAAGATTCAAGTCATAGCTAATAGCATATTTAGCCGTATTTCCGTGTTCTGCAAGCTCAGCCACTATTGTCTTGCCGTCTGAACCCACATAGAAACCGCCTCCAAATCTACTATCACTATTAAAGTATTTAGGATTTATTCCATCTAATACGCTTTGTGCCTGGTTAGCATTGCTTACTGCATGTTTAGCTTTAACCTCAGGAACACTTTTTGTAAATGGCTTTTTTACCAAAGCAAAAATCTCTTCAGCTTTTTTGCACAGAGCCTCAATTCCAAGTCTCATGCTTTTTGCAAATAGACGTATTGCTCTAATATCATTATTATGTAATATATTTTTAAGCAAGCTGTTATCTGCAATAGAGTCTATTACACCGGGCAGCCTTCTAAGAATGCCTTTTAAGGTTATTAATATGGAATCCAGCTTAGACGCAACCTTTTTTGTTCCTCCGAAGGTTTTTGACAATAACTCAATAGCTTCCTTAACCAGCTTTGTATTTCCTGCAGCCTTTGAAATAGCTTTCATAGGTGTGGCTATAACAGAACCTAGTGCAGGAATTAAAGCTATCCCCGAAAATACTGCATCCACCCATCTTTTTCTTAATAAATATATTCCTGTATTTACTCCGTCTGCAATATCACCAATACCAGGGACAAATCCCACTATATCTATAACATTCTGCATTGTATCTAGAACAGCATCAGGTGTAATATTAGTTTCTTCTTGCTTACTCTTAGAAATAACCTTTTCAGGTATTTGAAGGGCCTTTTGGGGCTGTGTTTTGCTATCTTCCTTTATCCCATCTTTTGCTTTGCTTTGTATTACATCTTGAACAACTGATGTAGCTGGAGCTGGGTTTGGCTTTTTTTCAGCTGTGGGTTTAATAGCACTGCTTTGCTGCAATTTCTGTATTGAAGGAGTATTAGTTTGTTTCTTTGTATTATCAGTGCTCTCTTTCCTTTTTCGCCTTTTTCCTTCTTCCATCAGCTTCATGGCTTGCTTGTAGCCAACAACACTTTGAAACCGCATAAATTCATTACGTGATACTGAATCTGGATTAGAAAGAATTTTCTCAGTAATGGCCTTTACATCAACTGCTGATACAGCTTGATTTGAGGCAGTTTTCTTGGTAACTGATGCCTTGTTTTGTATATACCTGTTTGAATGCTGTTCTACGTTTTTGTCTGCTAATGCGCTTGTTGTCACGATGTCATCACTCCCTAAAATCTACTCTATCTATAATGTAAATTTTATTGAGCAAATAACATCTAATTTGAAAAATAATTTAACTTTTCACTTTAATGCTCATTAAGTGCGACTTAGCAATGGATTGTTGTTATTGCTTACTATATGAAACTATGTAATAAATAATATGTAAATGTGTATTCGCTAGCACTCTCCTAGATTACCTTTCAATTGCCATATAATAAGTTCCCCATAATTCATCTTTATATGGAAAATTCTTTTCAATATAGTTTTCGTCAACAAATCCTACTTTTTTATAGCAATTATGAGCAGTTGGATTTGTATCAAACACATTCAACGTAATACGTGAAAATTTCAATATCTCAAAAGCATATTTAATTGCAAGCTCAACCATCTCTTTTCCGTAACCCTTTCCACGAATCTCTGGGTCTACAACAATGAACCCCATATGTATGCTTCCATTTACATAGTCAGCAGCTATCATAATAAAGTGTCCCACAGGTGTCCCTTTTTCATCTATAGCTGTTGTTATCCATCCATTTGCATCATCATCAAATTTCTCTTTATATTTATCTAGCTGAAACTCTGTCAGTGGATACTGAAACTTATTTGCACTCCACATCGAGAATAATTTTTCATCATTAATCCAATTTAGCAGGTACTTTGCATCACTTTTTTTATATGGCCTTAACCTTAACATTTACTCATCCTCCTTAAAATACTTATCAACTATACTCTGTTGCATAATAATTATTTTACTCTAGGTCTATTACAAACATTTTGAATACCACCTGAAACCAAAGTGGTACCCTTTAATTACATAAGCGGTATTTTAACTAGGCTGTAGATATCCCCACCTCCTGAAAACTAAATCGGCTCCCACCGCTACTTATAGAAGTGGAGGACATCTTCCTTCCTCGATATAGTATTATAACATATAATTTTACCAAGGATTAACATTCCAATTATTATTTTAAAATATTTCGGGCTCTCACTTGATTAATATGAAGACATATAATTAACAAACAAGAAAAATGATGCTGATATCCTTGAATAGACTTACGTGATTATATATGATTTAAAAATCAATCTTCATTTCTAATTTTTAGAAGGAATATTTTAATGAATTTTTTATTTAAACAATTTGAATTATATTGGCTATATGAAAATATGCAAAAAAATAGAGTTAATAAGTCTACAATCTTATTAGCTCTATTTAAAAAATAATATCAGGAAGTAAAAAATAGTATCTTATCCACATAATATCATAATTGTTAATATTTGTAAACAATTAATTAGGCTTTAAAATTTTATGTGAGTTTAGATACTATCTATATTCTTTGTAAATAATATTAGTACTTAAACAACCAGCCGGGAAATATTATTTAAATTAGCGCGTTGTGCCAATTATTTTATGAACCTTGCAGGTAAGTTTTTACACTCTTCCTATTCTCCTTCAACCTCAATAACAACTACTTCTGGAGGATTAAATATACGTGGTAATCGAGGGTTATAGGAAAGTCCCCTGCTTACTATATGTACTAACGATTCATGCTGGTGTTTACCACCGGCATATTTAGGAAACCATCCTTGATTGGGAGCAAAAAGCCCGTTTATTATAAATGGAATTCTAACCTGCCCACCATGTGCATGTCCTGACAATACTAAATCAAAGCCGCTCTCTTTGTATAGTTCGATTAGTTCAGGGCGATGGGCTAATAGTATTTTGTATTGAGGCTTATCTCTTAATTCTGAAAAAGAGTTTTTAAATTCCTCAATATAATTTGAATTAGTATTTTCATATCTAATCACTTCTGGATCTTCTACTCCGCATATTATTAAATTAGAATTTCTAATGCTAATATTTTGGTAATTATTTTCAAGAACATTTACATTGTACCTTTTAAACAAAGCTTTTATATTTTTTATATCATTAGACCAATACTCATGGTTTCCAGACACATAAAAAATTGGAGCCATCCCTTTTATACCTGATAAAAACTGCTTTGTCCCCTCAATTGGGACCACATCATCAGCTATGTCGCCTGCTAATGCTATTATATCAGGCTTTTGCTTTTCTATCAGAGACACAAGCTTTGATTGATTTTCTCCATATATATGGCTATGTAAATCCGTAATTAAAACTATTCTTATTGAATCTTTTGTATGTAATTTATTAGTAGTAAATTTGTGTGTATTGACTACCAGCCCATTGAAAAAAGCACAAAATATTAGTAATGCCAATATTCCAAAGCATATGAGATACACAAAAGTCTTTCTTTTCTTTTTCACAATATTCTCCTTAGTATAAGTTTCACTTATGTTTAATTAGAGGTCAAATAGACCTTGCTATATAAATTTTTCAACTTCGAACAAAACTTTTACCTAAAAAGCATCACATAAAACCCATATAAATACTATTATAAAACTACGATAAAAGCAACAAGTCCTTATGATTTCTCATAAGGACCTGTTGCTTTTGTAGGTAATTAATACTGTAAATGAAATTACAAATGCTTTGGCAACTATAACTACGACTTTTGCTACATAGAAACTACAAATTTTACTGTGTTAATAAGTTCATAACTTACTGCATATATAAGTACAAACATTGCTGCAAATCTTTAAAATTTTACTTCCAGATTAACTTTCCCAGTTGCTAGATTTTTTATGCAGTCTGTAGATACATCAATCAGGTAAATTTATTAACTGCTAGGAGGTAAATAATATCTTACTGTAGCTATATAATAACACAAATTTTAGAGGTAGTAAAATGTAATTTTCTACTATTATTTGTCGATTTTTAATTTTATTTCGTTTTATCTCGTCTTTATTCGTCATTTTGCGACTTTGCTACACTATGCTAATTAGTAATTATTAGTGAAACCAGATTTCATGGTTCTTAACAGCATTTCAATGGACACCTATATAGCAAATTACTTAGCCCTTCAACGAAACACTTGTTTTTTACCTCGCAGCATAAATTCATATATTCAAGAAATAATGCTGCAACCCGTTTCATCACAAACAAAAAAAACGACATTCTATCGTTTAACAGAATATCGTTTATATTGTTTAAAACATAAATTAATTTTAGTAAACTAGACCTCAATCTCTTGATTCACGTCCATCAAAATTCTATTTTCAGCATTAAATTTCTCTGCAGTGCTTTTGCTATAAAGTTGATCAGGACTGGTGTGTATAGGAATACAATACTTACATGCAATTATCTTTGCACATTCTGCTGCTTCTTCTACATCCATATTGTAAAAACCGTCCGCAGGTAAAAATGCATAGTCTATGTTTTTTGAAGCCAATTCTTTCATTTCAGGTATTTTTGAAGTATCGCCTGCTATGTATAATGTCTTGTTTTCCGCCTTTATAAGATATCCAACACACTCTTCTTTATTATGATTTTTGTTGTAAGCTGGAACAGCTTCTATTTGTAAATCTTTATAATTAAGCGTAATATACTTTCCATCTTTTAAAGCATCAAAGTTCTGGAATATCTTGCAATCATTTTTCTTATTTGGCAAATCAATCTGATTGTGATCACCATGCTGATGAGTTACTAAAATAATATCTGCAGGCAAGTCGTAACCTTCTCCCATAAACGGGTCAACGTAAGCAACTGTTCCTGCATTTGTAACTATCCTTAAACTTGCACGTCCTTGATATAAAATTTTCATGTACTATCTCCACCTTTTAAAATTATTTTTGCTTCCCACAATTTGACTAAAATATTACATACACAAAAACCTTCTATTTTATAGCCTCAATTATTTCCTATGCATAGTCCCCAAGTTTAGGTTTATTTTCTTCAATAAACTTCTTCGTTCTACTACCTTTTTACATTTTATTTAGAATTCTGCCATGTATATCCTTCTATACTATAGTTTAGCAAAAGTGACTACAGCCTGTCCATACAAGATGCAATTTTACTTAAGGTATTTTTCTTTATTTTTCTCTCTTCAAACTTTCTCCAATATGCGAAAATTAATAAACAGCTTATTTATTAGTTACAAATTCAACTTTACATCAATATGTGCATGTTAGTCTAGTGGAGGCTCCCTAACTTACTTAAGCTGAACCTAAATCTTTTAAGCTAACCTCCACACTCAAATATTTATATATTTAGTTACTGTTTTTTATTATTTTCAGTAATCTTAAGTAGTGATTTGCTTCTCGTATTGTATGATCCGCTAATAATGGTATTATGATAGATTTAATCTTACATTCAAGTATCCCCTTAGTTCCTGCTGCTTTAAAATCACGGATTTCTTTTGTTGCTTTTAAACTATCATTTGTTACCTTGTCACCGAGTAAGGAATTGTCCATTGCTTTTTTTGCCTCATTTGCCAATTTATCAAACTCATTTCCAAAATTATTAGCAGCATTGAACAACTCATTTTCTGTTGGATCAAGCAATCCACGTATAAATTTTGAATGCTCAGCCATAATGGTATTCCAGAAGAATTCTTGTTCATACATCGTTATTTCTTCATCAATTTCTTTTCTGCTTTGAAGTATTTGTATCATGTGCAAATATAATTTTGCTTCTCTCATAATGTGATCAATTAACAATGGGTAATTTACAGTAAACATTTTGCAAGATAAAACATCTGATAAAATATTAGCTTTAAATTTTATTAATGCAGCTATCAACCTTATTGCCTTTTCGTTGAGTATAAATACTTTTCGTTCAAGCATTTGATTAGGCTTTATTAAGGTCTGGCCCATTAGTCCAGCTTCTGCCTTAGTAAGCTTTGTTTGAATATCTACTCCAGTAAAATATGCTGATGCCATCTCAGCACTTAGAGTATATTGCGTAATTACTTCTCCGGATTGAAGAACCTCTTGACTTACAACTCCATTTGATAGCAAAATTACTTCCCCTAAAAGAGCATCAAACTCCTTTCTAAAACTGTCCGCTTGACTAGAGAAATTACTATCCTTTGGTGTAAAGCCAACTTCAAGAAAAAACGAATGTTCTTTCATTATTCTACCAAAAAAGAGATGTATTTCAAGGGATTGCCTTACAAACTCCGTCCCTGATAACATACAAAAACCTCCTATCAAAGTATAAAAAAGTAATTCTGTATATTATCAGTTTATTAACACATTATGTAAAGTGTTACATGCGCAAGAACCCTCTCTTAACAGAATCCTCAATAATTTCCTTTGCATATTCCCAAAGCTCAGGTGCATTTTCTTCTAAAAATCTGTTTCTTTCTAGTACTTTTTTACTTGTGACCTCCGGATTCTGCCATGTATATCCCTCTGTATAATAGTTTAGTAAAAGTGGCTGTAGCCTGTCCATACAAGATGCAAATTTAGCTTCGGGCGTTTTTCTTTCTTCAAATTCTCTCCACAATTCAAAAATTTCCTCTGCCTGATCAGCAGGCAAAATATTAAATATTCTATCAGCTGCCTTTTGTTCTCTTTCTGCTTTATCCTCTTGAGCCTTTTCATCATAGCAAAAGGTATCTCCCGCATCAATTTCAACAAGGTCATGTACTATAACCAGTTTAATTACCTTTAATATATCTATATTCTTTTCTGATGAGTACTCAGATAGAAGCATTGCCATAAAAGCCAAATGCCAGGAATGTTCTGCATCATTCTCATTTCTTATGGTTCCAATTACAATATTATGACGGAATACCTTTTTCAGTTTATCAACCTCAATAATAAACTGCATTTGCTTCATTAATCTTTCGTTTTTCATATGTCATCTTTTTAGTGAGAGTAATAAAAACTCTCATAACTAAAATTATCCTTTCTTAATTCTAATTAATATTGGAAACGTAAAAACTACTTATGGTAATTAACATCTAATTTAACTTTTCCACTTAACAAATTATTTTTACATCAAAATATGTAATCTAAATATTATTTTTCTTCCAATCATCCCGCACAAGTCCATAAATAACTGAGTCGCTGATTCCACTATTACTTTTTATTCCTTGTTTCTGCACTCCTTCTTTAATCAAGCCGCACTTTTCCATAACTCTGCTGGATTTTAGATTATTTATATCATGCCTTGCTTCAATTCGATTGACCTGTACTTCTTCAAAAAAGAAAGGAATCAAGGCGGCAAATGCCTCTGATGTAATTCCTTGCCCCCAGTATTTTTGTCCTATACAATACCCCACTTCCACTGAGCAAATATCTTCTTTTATATTTACTACACTAATGCTGCCAATTGCTTCACCAGACTGTTTTAATTCTATACACCATTGATAAAAATCTTGTGAATCATAATCCTTTATCCACATGCCAATTATCTTTTCTGCTTCTTCTATACTCTTATGTGCAGGCCAAGTGAGATATTTAGTGACCTCATCATCGTTTGCCCAGTTCTTAAACATATTATTTGCATCACCTAAATTAAATTTGCGCAATATTAGCCTATCTGTTTCTATTGTCTTTGTTCCCAAATGTTTCATGCTTATCCTCCCACCAATCATTTATAATATCATCATCAATAGCAACACAGGGCATATTTTCACCTACTCTATAAACTAGTATCAAAAATACTTAGTTAAAAATTTACTATATAAATAACTATTAAATCCTCTGTATAATTCCAAAATTTAAGTTAAAACAGCAAGTAAATTTATTCTCTTTACAATTCTAGTCATAAAACAAAAAACTGGCTTTTGATAATCTTACATATCAAAAAGTCACATAATCCGCTTGCTTTTCATATAGATGCAGCCTGCCAGTTTTGCCAATCTGCTTGATAACACCAATATGTTGCAGTACATTAATCGCTGTCTGCGCATTTTTCAGACTCAATGCAGATAATTTTTTAAAATCCTTTGATGTAAAACTCTCCGGCATATCCTGCGGTATCAGATTTTTAAAATCCCATTTATTTTCAATATAAATTTCGTCAATTATATCAACAGGAATACGCTCATAACGGGAGGAGCCTTTCTTTCTATCTTTGCTCCAACCATCAAGCTTTCGATATTCAATTATATCTATCATAACAATACATAGCCTAAAATTTTCATTGGTAAGGAACGGTTTAATTTTATACAGTTCAAAAAAAGCTTCGAAAGGTGAACCTTTTTTGGGACTTTTGCGCTTAACTGTTACCTCTCCAGTGGAGTCATCAATCCAAACAATCCATTTAGTGCTTGGAATAGGATAAACAACTGTCACCGTTGTAACCTCTAAAAAGCTCTCCAGCTTTTTTCGCAGTTTGTTAAAGTTGCCTGTTTGGATTTCAACAATACCATTTTCACCAACTATATCAGCAACAAAGCTACCCATTCTAACTTCATGGTTAGCCGTATAC